>JAITLE010000189.1 GCA_031278075.1 Bifidobacteriaceae bacterium
GGGCGCTCGAGTACACCACGATCGTCGCGGCGCCCGCGTCCGATCCGGCGGGCTTCAAATACCTCGCACCCTACACCGGCTCCGCGATCGGCCAACATTGGATGTATCAGGGCAAACACGTGCTGATCGTGTTCGACGACCTGTCGAAGCAAGCGGAGGCCTACCGTGCCGTCTCGCTGCTGCTGCGCCGCCCGCCCGGGCGTGAGGCGTATCCAGGAGACGTGTTCTACCTGCACTCGCGCCTCCTGGAGCGCTGCGCCAAGCTGTCGGACGCGATGGGCGCCGGCTCCATGACGGGCCTGCCGATCATCGAGACCAAGGCCAACGACGTCTCGGCCTACATCCCGACTAACGTCATCTCCATCACGGACGGCCAGATCTTCCTCCAATCCGATCTGTTCAACGCGGATCAGCGCCCCGCCGTGGACGTGGGGATCTCGGTCTCACGAGTGGGCGGCGCCGCCCAAGTCAAGGCGATGAAGAAGGTCGCGGGCACCCTCAAGATCGACCTCGCCCAGTACCGCGACCTGGAGGCCTTCGCCATGTTCGCCTCCGACCTGGACGCCGCCTCCCGCCAACAGTTGACCCGCGGCGCTCGGCTGATGGAGTTGCTCAAACAGCCCCAATACACGCCGTACCCGGTGGAACAGCAGGTCGCGGCGATATACGCCGCCACCAAGGGTTACCTCGACCGGGTGCCGCTGAACCAGGTCCACGACTACGAACAGGATCTGCTCGCCTACCTCGCGCGCCACACCGATGTGCTGACGCAGATCGCCACGATGGGTGACCTCGCGACGGACACGGAGGCGGCGCTGAAGGCTGGCGTCGAGGCGTTCACGCGGGAGTTCTTGCTGACCATCGGCGTGCTCACCCCCGACGCTGAGCCAGAGGCTGCGGACACGGACGTGGAACAGGAGCAGATCGCGGTCGGGAAGAGGCGAGGCTGACCCGATGGCGGGCTCGCAGAGGGTTTATCGCGCGCGCATCAAATCGACCCTGTCGCTCGGCAAGATCTTCAGGGCGATGGAGTTGATCGCAGCCAGCCGGATCGGGCGCGCCCGGCAGGCCGCGGCCCGCCAAAGGCCTTATGCGAGGGCTTTGACCAGGGCGGTCGGCTTGGCCGCCGGGCACATCCACGGCGAGATCCGCCACCCGTTGATCTCGGAGCGGCCAGAGGTCAAACGGGTGGCGTTGCTGGTCCTGGCCGCGGATCGGGGCATGGCCGGCGCGTACACGGCCAACCTGCTGCGCGCCGCGGAGGCCCACGCCGCCGAGTTGGCCGCCGCCGGGTACGCCGTCGACCGCTACGTCGCGGGCCGCCGGGCCGTCGCCTATTACGAGTTCCGGGGCGTGCCGTTGCGCCGCTCTTGGTTGGGGGCCTCAGACGCCCCGACATTCGCGCTCGCCAAAGAGATCGCCGCGACGTTGCTGGCGGCGTTCACGGCGGCATCGGACATGGACGATGCCGCCGGGGAGCTCCACGTCGTCTACACCCACTTCAAGAACATGGTCTCGCAAGCGCCCCGGATAGTGCGGCTCCTGCCGTTGGCCCTGGTGGAGGCCGAGGACCCGGAGGAGATCGTGGTCTTGAGCGAGAAGGCGACCGGCGAGAAGAAAGCCGCCGAGGTGTTCCCGCTCTACAGCTTCGAACCGAGCCCGGAAGGGGTCCTAGACGCGCTGCTCCCGCGCTACATCCGGTCCCGCATCTACGACTGCTTGTTGCAGGCGGCCGCCTCGGAGTTGGCCAACCGGCAGCGCGCGATGCACACGGCGACGGACAACGCCGAGGACATGGTGCGCAAGTACACGCGTCTGGCGAACCAAGCCCGCCAGGCTGACATCACCCAGGAGATCAGCGAGATCGTGTCGGGGGCGGACGCCCTGGCCGCGAGTTCGTGACGGGCCGCCACGGCCCAAAAACCTCGAGCAAACCGAAGGAAGACTAGGACATGACCAGCAGCAGCGTTACGGCAGACATCCCGGCGCAGGCGGGCGGCGCGCAGGGGCGGGTGGCGCGCGTCATCGGACCGGTGGTGGATGTGGAGTTCCCGGGCGACGCGATCCCGGAGATCTACAACGCTTTGACCACCGAGATCGAGCTGACCGAGGAAGGCGCCACGACGCGGCGCGTCGCTGTGACGCTTGAGGTGGAACAGCACCTGGGAGACAACCTGGTGCGCGCCATCTCGATGAAGCCGACTGACGGCCTGGTGCGCGGGGCTGTGGTCAAGGACACCGGCGGACCGATCTCCGTGCCGGTGGGCGATGTGACCAAGGGCCACGTGTTCAACGTGATCGGCGACCCGCTGAACCTGGAGCCGGGCGAGACCCTCGAGGTGAACGAGCGCTGGGGCATCCACCGCGATCCGCCGCCTTTCGATGAGCTGGAGGGCCGCACTCAAATGTTCGAGACCGGCATCAAGGTGATCGACTTGTTGACGCCCTATGTGCAGGGCGGCAAGATCGGCCTGTTCGGCGGCGCTGGCGTCGGCAAGACGGTGCTGATCCAGGAGATGATCTACCGGGTGGCGAACAACCACGACGGCGTGTCGGTGTTCGCCGGGGTGGGGGAGCGCACCCGCGAGGGCAACGACCTGATCCAGGAGATGACCGAGTCCGGGGTGATCAAACAGACCGCCTTGGTGTTCGGGCAGATGGACGAGCCGCCTGGGGTGCGCCTGCGGGTCGCCTTGTCGGCCCTCACCATGGCGGAGTACTTCCGGGACGTGCAACATCAGGATGTGCTGCTGTTCATCGACAACATCTTCCGGTTCACCCAGGCCGGCTCGGAGGTCTCGACGCTGCTCGGCCGGATGCCCTCAGCGGTGGGCTATCAACCGACCCTGGCGGACGAGATGGGCGAGCTGCAGGAGCGGATCACCTCGACGCGCGGCCACTCCATCACCTCGATGCAGGCGATCTATGTGCCGGCGGACGATTACACCGACCCGGCGCCGGCGACCACCTTCGCGCACCTGGACGCGACCACGGAGTTGTCCCGCGACATCGCGTCCCGCGGCCTGTACCCGGCGGTCGATCCGCTGGCCTCGACTTCTCGCATCCTGGACCCGCGCTATGTGGGCGAGGCGCACTATCTGACGGCGACGCGGGTCAAGCAGATCCTGCAGCGCAACAAGGAGCTGCAGGACATCATCGCGATCCTGGGCGTCGACGAGTTGTCGGAGGAGGACAAGATCGTGGTGGGCCGCGCCCGTCGCATCCAACAGTTCTTGTCTCAGAACACTTATATGGCGACCCAGTTCACGGGGGTCGAGGGCTCCACGGTGCCGCTGGCCGAGACCATCGAGGCGTTCTCGAAGATCGCGGACGGGGAATTCGATCACGTCGCGGAGCAGGCCTTCTTCAACATCGGCGGCCTGGAGGACCTCGAACGCAACTGGGCGCGGCTGCAGCGGGAGCTGGGCTGAGCCATGGCGCAAGAGTTGACGGTCGACATCGTCGACTGGGGAGGCGCGGTGTGGAGCGGGACGGCCAAGCTCGTCACGGCCACCACGTCGGAGGGCGCGATCGGGCTGTTGCCGCGCCACGAGCCGCTGCTCGCGTTGCTGCGGGCCGGCGAGGTGAAGATCGTCCAGGCAGCCGGCCCCGACGTGCATGTGGGGGTGACCGGCGGCTTCTTGTCGGTGGACGCCGACATCGTGACGGTGGTGGCGGACGATGCCGAGGTGTTGGCCCCGGCGTAGCGGCGTCAGCTCAGCGCGGGGTTCGCCGGGCGGGCTCTTCCCACAGTGTCTCCGCGCCGTCGGCGGCGGCGCGCGCTAGGGCGAACAGCACGTCTGAGATCCGGTTCAGGTAGACCAAGGCCCAGCCGTTGACTCCGCCGGGCTGATCCTTGCCCCGGGTCGCGGCGGCGCGCCACGCCGCCCGTTCGGCGCGACGCGTGATGGTGGTGGCGAGGTGCAGGGCGGCGGCCGGGGGCGGGCCTCCGGGCAGGACGAATGAGCGGAGCGGCCCTAACCGTTCGACCAGTTCGCGCACGACTTGTTCCCATGCGCGCACGGCCTCGGCGCCGACGCGGCGCGGCCCGGGCCCCGGCCGAGTCCGTTCGGCCGCCGGTGCGGCGGGCCGGGCGGCCGGCGCTGGATCATCCGCCCCGGGCTGCGCTTGCGGTCCCGGCCCGGGCTGCGGTTCCGGCCCGGGCTGACCTGTCCCGGGCTGCGGTTCCGGCCCTGGCTCATCCGTCCCGGCCTGCGCTTGCGGTCCCGCGGGCAGCGGCATGGCGAGGTCCGCGCCCAGGTCGAACAACTCTTGCTGGATGCGGCGGGCCCACGCGTCCAACTCAGGCGCCAGACCGCCAGCCCGGGCCAGCCCGATCGCCGCGTTCGCCTCAGCGATGGCGCCCAACGCCCCGATCAGAGGGTCAGTCTTGGCGACGCGAGAGCCGTCCGCGAGCCGGGTCGATCCGCCGTCGCCGGTTGTCGTCGTGAGTCCGCTGAGGATGACCATCCCCGCACTCTAATGGCCCCCCAGTCGGCGCCGTGACTCGGCGCGCCGTGACCCGCATCTCAGCCCACTGGCCGGCGCCGCCCAAACGTGTTAGCTGGTCAATGGCGCCACGCTCCGCCAGATCGGCGGGCGCTGCGGGCGAATTTCGCCCTGGGCCGCGCGGGGGGGCGCGGAACTCTACACTTCTCGTCTCGGGGGAGAGAAGTGTAGGAATGGTGACGCCCGCCCGGATCGCCGTCTACCGGGCTGGAACCAGCGTAAGCCCCTTACCTGCGGAAACGCGTCCCGGGCGGGTTTGCGGTCAACACCCAGGCCGGGGTGTGGGTCGCGGAAGTCTACACTTCTCGTCCCTGGGCAGAGAAGTGTAGGAATGGTCAAGCCCGCCCTGATCGGCGTGAACCAGGCCGGAACCAGCGTAAGCCTCTGACCTGCGGATACGTGTCTCGGTGGCGGTGACGGTCAACGCCCGCGCCGGGGTGTGGGTCGCGGATCTCTACACTTCTCGTCTCTGGGCAGAGAAGTGTAGGAATGGTGACGCCCGCCCGGATCGCCGTCAAGCGGGCCGGAACGAGCGTAAGCCCCTGACCTGCGGAAACGCGTCCCGGGCGGGTTTGCGGTCAACACCCAGGCCGGGGCGGGGGGCGCGGAACTCTACACTTCTCGCTCCGGGAGAGAGAAGTGTAGGAATGGTCGAGCCCTGCGGCGTCTGGGCGCGCTGCGAGGCGGCCAAGCCATAATTGGATGGTGCCACGACTCCCGAGCCGATCGCTCGGCCACCTGCTCTGCCTCATCACCGCAGCGAGCTTGACGGCGGCCTGCGGCCTCAGCCCCAGTGGCGGCCGGACCAGCGCCGGCGGCTGGAGCAAGTCGCCGGCGCCCCCACCCGCGCCGGCGCCATCCGATTCGTCGGCGGCGCCCGCATCTCCGTCCCCGAGCGTGGAGGAGGCGAAGGTCGCCGCGGCCCTCGCCGCGATGACTTTGGAGGAGAGAGCGGGACAACTCGTCATGGTTCCGATCACTCCCGGCGACTCAGCTGCTCAGGTCGCTGAGACGGTCCGGAAACGGTCGATCGGGACGGTCCTGTTCCTGGGGAACGGCTGGAATTCCGCCACCCAGGTCAGCGGGGCGGCTGAACAGCTGCGCCAAGCCGCCGGATCCGTCCAGCTGTGGCTCGCGGCGGATCAGGAGGGCGGCGTGGTCCAACGGCTCAGCGGCGAGGGGTTCAGCGCCATCCCGTCGGCCGTGGAACAGGGCCGGATGAACGTGGACGATCTTTCGGCCAGCGCGGCCCGGTGGGGCCGCCAACTCGCGGCGGCGGGCGTCAACCTCAATCTTGCTCCCGTCGTCGACACTGTGGACGCGTCGGCGCGGGCCTCCAACGCCCCGATCGGCGCCCTGTCCAGGGACTTCGGCCTTGACGCGTCCGGCAACGCGGCGCACGCGCGGGCCTTTGTCGAAGGCATGGCCGCCGGCGGCGTGGGCAGCGCGGTCAAACACTTCCCCGGTCTCGGCCGCATCACCGGCAACACCGATTTCGACACCGAAGGGGTCGTCGACGAGACCACGACCACGGACGACCCGGCCGTCGAGGCTTTCGGGGATGTCCTGTCGGCGGACCCGACGATGGTGATGGTGGCGGTCGCCACCTACGCGCAGATCGACCCGACGACTCCCGCGGCCTTCTCCAGCACGGTCATCTCGGACCTGCTGCGGGGCCAGCTCGGTTGGAACGGCGTGGTGGTGTCGGATTCGCTGACGGCCGCCGCGGTGTCGCACATCCCGGCGGCGGATCGCGCCGTCCGCCTGCTTGAGGCGGGCGGCGACCTCGCCTGCCTCGGCTCGCTGGCGGACGCGGAGGCGGCCTTGGACGGCATCGTCGCTCAAGCGGGAAAGGACGCCAAATTCGCGGCGTTGGTCGATGCCGCCGCCACCCGCGTGCTCACCGCGAAACTTCGCGCTGGACTGCTTTGACCCCCCGGCCCGGAACCGCGCCCAAGGCGGACCCGAGCGGCCGGGCGCGCTTGCTCGGAACGATGATCTCGGAGACCGGGACCGTCGCAGAGGAGTCGGCGCCGTGACGGGCGCCCTGCGCTCGATCCGCGGCGCGGCAACCTTGATGGGGGTGTTGTCTTAGATGCGCGTTGTGATAGCCCACTGCGCGGTCGACTACGCGGGCCGCTTGGCGGCGCACCTGCCGCCGGCGCGACGGCTGTTGTTGGTCAAGGCCGACGGCTCGGTTCTGGTCCACGCGGACGGCGGCTCCTACAAGCCGCTGAACTGGATGAACCCGCCTTGCGTGCTGCGTGAGGCCGCGCCGACCGAAGAGGAGCGGGCGGCTGGCGTGGAGACGATCTGGGAGGTGGCCCACGCGAAGACGGAAGACAGGCTGCGCATCCAGATCTTCGAGACGGAGCGGGACTTCACCGCGGACCTGGGCGAGGAGCCGGGGTTGGTGAAGGACGGAGTCGAGGCGCATCTCCAGGAGCTGTTGGCGCGCCAAGTCCATCGCGTCGGGCCGAATCTGCGGCTGATCCGCCGGGAGTACCAAACGGCGATCGGTCCGGTGGATCTGCTGCTGCGTGATCCGGCGGGTGGCTCCGTGGCGGTCGAGATCAAGCGGCGCGGCGAGATCGACGGCGTCGAACAGCTCACCCGCTACGTGGAATTACTGGGGCGCGATCCGCTGCTCGCCCCGGTGCGTGGAGTGTTCGCGGCGCAGTCGATCAAGCCGCAGGCTCGAGTGTTGGCGCAGGACAGGGGCATGGACTGCCTGTTGCTCGACTACGACGAGCTACGGGGCGTGGACGATCCGGGGCCGCGGCTTTTTTGAGCCGGCGCCGAAGCGTGGACGTGCCGCGACCGCGTGGGGCACACTAGGTGCCAAGTTGAGTCTCGAGGAGTGCTTGTGCCGCAGGTGGAATTAGATTGGGCGCTGTCGCCCGTTGATTCCGAGCTGCGCGATTTCGGGGTGATCGCGTTTTGGGCCGCCGAGACCGGACCACATGAGCGCTTGCGCGACGGTGTTTTCGTGGATGACTTGGACTTGCCGCAAATCGAGGAAGTGGACGCCTGGGAGGCGGTGGCGGATCTCGAGCAGGGGATCATGGCCTGGGGCGCCGCGCCGCCTTGGCCCCAACTGCGCGAGGTGAGCCGCGCCGAGGCAGGCGCCTCTCGACCAGCCACCGTGTCGACGGTGGCGGTGTTGTTGCTGATGCTCGCGATGATCCACTCCGTGGGCGCCCTGGGCTCGCTGTCCCTGGGTCTGGGTGCGCCGGGCAGCCGGGCGGTCGTCGCGGGCGTGTTGGCCCTCGTCATCGGCATCGGAGAGACCGTCTGCGCGGTGCAAGTGACCCGTGGCCGGGCGTGGGCCCGTCTGGCGGCGGCCGGGTTGGGCGCCCTGATGCTGCTCTGGCTGACGATGGCCCCGCTCTCGCCGGGCGCGCTCACCATCTTGGTGTTCGCGACTTGGTTGGGGGTGGGCGCGCTGCTGGTCCACCCGATGACGTCCAGGTTCTTTGAGGCCACCTCGCCCGACCGGAGTCTTGGCGCGGCCGACCCCGCCTGAGGCGCGCGGCTAGCATGGCTTGATGCCCAAGGGATCGCGCCGCTCCAAAAGGACTCCGCGCCCGCTTGACGTGGTCCGCGCCCGCGGCGGCGCGGCCCGGCGGGTCGAGTTCCCGGACGGCCGGGCCCGCTTTGTCGGACCCGTCACACCAGCGGCGAAGGAGTATTCGTGTCCGGGTTGCGGGCGTCGGATCGCCCGGGGCCAATCCCAGGTGGCGGTCTGGGAAGCCGATTCGCTGCTCGGGCCGGAGGCGGCGCTGGAACTGCGCCGCCACTGGCACGTGACCTGCGCGCCGCTCCAGGCCGGCCACCCACACGCGCGTGACTAGGCTTCGCCCGCAAACCCAGCGGCGCCCGGCGCGGGCGTCAACGCTCGGCTTTGGGCGGCCTCCTCAAGCGTAGGCGCGTCGCGACCCGGCGCAGGCCCCACTTGGTCACCAGCCACATCGCTTCCCGCACGATCGCGCCGTTCATCTTCGAGACGCCCTCGGCGCGTTCCGGGAACACAATGGGCGCCTCGAGGATCCGCGCGCCCAGGCCGCGCGCCGCCATCGTCATATTGACCTGGAACGCGTAGCCGTGGGCCTCAATCAAGTCGAGGTCGAGCCGTTTGAGCAGGTCCGCCCGGTAGACCCGGTATCCGGCGGTCGCGTCCTTGACCCTCAGCCCCAGCATGATCGACACATAGATGTTGCCGCCGCGCGAGAGGATCTTGCGCCGCAGGGGCCACCCGACGACCCGCCCCCCCGCAACCCAACGGGACCCGATGACGAGGTCGGCGGCATCGTGCGCTGACGCCAACAGATCTGGCAGGTGTTCGGGCCGGTGTGAGCCGTCGGCGTCCATCTCGACGATCGGGTCGTAGCCGCGCGGCAGCGCCCAACGGAAGGCGGCGACATAAGCGCGGCCGAGGCCCTCTTTCGCGGCGCGGTGCAGGACGTGCACACGCGGGTCGGCGGCGGCGGCTTGGTCAGCCCATTCGCCGGTCCCGTCGGGGCTGGCGTCGTCGACTATCAGCACCTCGGCGCTGGGAACGGCGGCGTGCAGCCGGTTGAGGAGGCCGGGGAGGGCCAACCGTTCGTTGTAGGTGGGGATCACCACCAGGGGGGTCGCGCCCACTGCGCCGCTCCTCGCTAGTCGTTTGTGCCACCGGGCACGCTACCAGACGGCAGCCGTCGGATCGCCAACACGGTGACCGCGACCGCGATCGCGGCGGTCGCGCCGACCGCTCCCGCCACACCTAGACCGGTGCGCGCCAGCCAGGGCGCGCTCAGGTAGGCCGCGTCGGCGGCCAGCACGAGCCCGAGTCCGCTCGCCGAACGGATGGCCCAGGCGTCGAGCGCCCACAGGCACTGGGTGAAGGCCGCCACCGGGCAGGCCACCAGGTATCCCACCGCCACCGCGGACACCCCGAGACGATTCTCGTGGGAGGCCATGACCGCCAGATCCAGCCCGCCCGCCAGGACCGCGAGCCCGGCGAAGACGCCGACGTGCCCATAGCCCCAGGGGAACGCCAGATCGCGCCTCGCCTGGAGGTGTTGGGCCATCGGGGACAAGAAGTACAGCCACCACAACGCGAACAACAGCACCAAGCTCGCCCCGGAGACGCCCGCCAGCCCCGCTGTCAGACCGGTCGAGTCCAACTCCACCTGGACGCCGGCCACCGCCACCGCGACCAGCTCCCCCAAGAGGATCAGCGTGAACAGGCTGTAGCGTTCCGCGATGTGGTGCGGGTGCCAGGCGGTCCGCTCGCGGCGTTCCGCCCAGGTCGGCACAGCCAGCTCCAACGCCGCGAGGACCGCGAAGGTGGCGCCGGTCCACGCCAGGGTGCGCGGCGCCGCGAGTCGCGCCAACCACAAGATTTGCAGGAGGCCGATGCCGACCGCGTAGCGCAGCGCAGTGGCTCTCCTGGCGGGGTCGCCGCGTCCCGCGCGCAGCCACTGGACCACGGCCGCGACGCGCATCACGACGTATCCGAGAGTCCCTGCGGTCCAGTCGAGCTGGTTGAAGGCCTGGCCCACGCCGGCGGCCAGGATCAAGACGCCCGCCATCTGCGCCATGACGGCGAGACGGTAGGGTCCGTCGTCCACGTCGTAGGCGGAGGCGAACCAGGTGAAGTTCATCCAGGCCCACCAGATCGCGAAGAAGACCATCGCGAAGGCGGCGAGCGACCGGCCGAGCTGACCGCTCGCGACGCCGTGCGAGAACTGGCCCACAGCGGCGCCGATCGCGACCACGAACACGAGGTCGAACAGCAGCTCCAGCGGCGTCGAAGCCCGCCCCGCCTCGCGGATCGGCCGACGCCGCATCCGCTTTCGCCACACGAATCGCTTGTCCGCGTCTGGTCCGGTTGCCACGTGAACACTGTGGCACACCGCTAAGACGCCGACGCCGCATCCTTGGAATGGGTCCAGACGGGGCGCCGCTGTCACGCCAGACAGGCGCCTGACAGGCGCCTGACCGGTCGCCTGTCAAGAGCCCGGCGGGTTTCTACCTAGGTGGTGGTGCAGACTCCGCCCGAATGACTTAGCGGCCAGTAGTATGTGACCGAAATGCCGTGTTCGGTGTTCGTCCTCGGACTCAGGAAGCAAGACAAATGCAGGGAGCAACCGTTTTCGCGCGGCGCGTGGCCTTGGGGCTCGCGGCCCTCGTGCTACTTCCCGCACTGGCGTTGACGGTTGCCCGGCCCTCCGACGCGGCGGACGGTTGCTCGCTACAGGCGTTGGTGGACCGCGGCGGGGTGGTGGCGGCGCCCGCCGGATGTGTCGAGCCGGGCGCCATCACGGTGAGCCGCGACCTGGAAATCGGGGGCGGACCTTTTGAGGTGCAAGGCGGCATCACCGTCCAAGCCGGGGCGAGAATCTCGCTGCTGGATTCAGTCGACGTGTCCGCGGACTTCTTTGTGCATTCCGGCGCGATCTTCGAGGCGGTGGGCGACGGGATCACGCTACGCGGGCAACTGTGGATCTTGGCTGGTGGGGCCGCCGCGATCGAAGGCGACCCGGACGGGAAGGGCGTGACGGTCACCCGGCTGATCAACGAGGGGACGCTGGGCGTGCGTGGTCTTGTGTTCCTCGCCGGGCCCGGGGAGGGCATCGCGACTTGGGTTGGCGCCGAGACGGTGTTGAACCTCGGTCCGGTCGCTCCCGGTTCGGTCCTTTATTTTGCGCGGCCGTCCAAGCTCCAAGCGGCGGCTGCCGTGACGGGCGAAGCCGATTTGGACGATCTCTTGCGGTCCGTCTACTGCGACGGCGGCGGTTGCTCCGCCAGCACCTCGCCGGGATCCGACGGCGCGATCTGGCTGTTGCTCGACCCCGCGGGCGGAGTCGGGCCGGTCCCGACGGCCACGCCGAGCCGCACCCCGAGCGCTTCGCCGAGTTCCACCCCGAGTGTTTCGCCGAGCGCCGTGACAACCTCGCCACCCGAGGCCCTGAGCCTTCAAGAACTGGTGTGGGAGGCTGACGACGGCGCGGTGGTGACCGTGCCGGACGGCGCCGTGCTGACCGAGACGCTGCTGATCGCCGAAGCGGATGAGACCCCGAAGTCGCTGACTCTGGCCGGCGGGGTGATCGCGCGCGGCCACGGCGGCGTGCTGGTCCAGGTGTCCGCAGGTTCGCGGTTGACGCTGCGCGACGCGGTGCTGGATGGAAGCGAGAGCAGCGGGATGGCTGTCGACGCCGACGCGGCCGCGGTCGTCGTGGAGCGGGGCGCGGCGCTGACGCTAGACGACGGCGGCAAGATCCAGTCGAATCCTTCGTACGGGGTGATCAACTCCGGCGAGGTGCGCATCCTCGGCGAAGGCGCCGAGATCAGCGACTGCGCGCTAGACGCCGATCAGATCGAGCTGATCGCGGGCGGCGCGGCGCCCGTGGGCGGCGCTGGCCTGTGGAACCGGGCCGGCGGCGTGGTGTACATGGGCGACGGGGTGATCGCGGACAACTCGGTGACATCGGAGGCGAACTCGGCCTACGGCGGCGGCGTGCTGAACGCGGGCGCGATGTTCGTCTATGGCGGCGAGATCAGAGACAACTCGGTCGACGGGGACGGCGGCGGCCTCGCGGTGGTGCGTGAGCCGGGCGCCGCTGACGTGGGGCGGCTCGACGTGGGCACCTACACGGGTCAGGTCGGCTCCGGGAGCGCGCCTTCGTTGACGGGCAACGCGGCCCGTTCGGGAGGCGCCCTGGTGGTCGCGGATCGGGACGATTGGGGTGGGAGAGCGACGGCGTTGCCCGGCGCGGACTTGCCCGAGGACACGCCCTCGGCTGTGTTGGACCGGGGTGTGATCGCAGGCAACTCCGCGAGCGTGGTGGGCCGGGCGCTCGCCGCGTACGGCGGGTCGGTGGTCGAACTGAGCGGACCGGTCGAGTTCGGCGCGGACCTCGGGGCAGGCCGGCACGGGCTGGCTGTCGCCGACGCGTATTTCTGGGTGACCGGCGACGTGGCGACAAGCGCCGACAGCGCGATCGGCTTGCTGTCCAAGGGCTGGCCGATGTACTTGGCGGAGGGTTTCACCGGCAAGAGCACGTTGGTGATCGACGCCGTGGCGGGTCTGACGCCAGGTGAGTCCGGCGACGTGGTGGTGTGGCGGCCCAACTCGCCTAAAGCCACGCCGCAAAGCGTGCTCGGGGCCGTCGAGTTCGCGATCGAGGGGCTCACAGTGACCCTGGGGCTGGGCGCGCCCGACGAGATCTTGGCCCTGGCCGCGGTTGAAACCGTGCCGGCGCCGATCCAGGAGCCCACCGGGGAGCCGGCCGGGCCCGGGTCCGGGACGGCCTCGCCGAGCGCCGGTCCGACCGGTCACGCGACGGCCGCGCCAACCACAGGCTCCACTGCGGCCCAGACGTCTAAGCCGACATCTCAGTGGACGCCGGGGTCGACAGGGACGCCGGGGTCGACAGGATCGCCGGGGGACACCGGATCGACTGGCGCGACCGGGGCCACCGGGTCGACAGCGGCGGCGCAAGGCACAAGCGGCGCCAGCGGCGCGCCGACCAACCAGAGCGCCGCCCCCAGCGACACCGCGCCCGAGCCGTCCACCTCGGCTGAGACCGACGCCTCCCCGACCGGCACGGGTTCGCCGAGCGGGACGGGGACGGCATCGGCGTCTGGGAGTTCGCAACCTGCCGGGTCGCCGGCGAGCGACCCAGGCGGCCCCGTCGACACGTCGGCGGCGCCGGAACCGCCCGTGGGCGCCTCGATGCGCACCCTCGGGTTCGGTCTGA
Organism: Bifidobacteriaceae bacterium; assembly: GCA_031278075.1. Taxonomy (GTDB): domain Bacteria; phylum Actinomycetota; class Actinomycetes; order Actinomycetales; family WQXJ01; genus JAIRTF01. The sequence continues at coordinate 13,257 of JAITLE010000189.1, forward strand.
TGGCGGTGGGCGTGTTCGGATTGGCGATCCTCGGCATCTATGTGATGCGCCGGGGCGGGTTCTTCGCCGTCTGAGGGATCAAATAAGAAACCTCCCGTGGCGGCGGCTGACGCCAGGCGAAGTGTGGCGCCGACGCGGCTGTCCGGGAGGTTGTCTCAGCCGGGAACGTTAGCAGGAGCGCCGGCGGCGTGTCACAGCAATTTAGCTGATGGCTGAATCCGCCAGTCCGGTTGCGTAGAAATCGGCGGATCGAGGCTTAGCGCGGCCGGCCGCGCCACGAGGTGCACGGCCCCGAGGCGTCGCAGAACGGCGAGTTGCCCGTGGCGCCACACCGGCAAAGTGAGGCCCTGGTGTCGGCGAACTCCTGGCCGTCGCGCACGATCAACACGTCTCCCTCGACCCACAGCGGCTCGCCGTCCGCAGTCCGGATGGTGGTGGGCCGGCGGCCCTGTTCGCGGGGCGCCTCGGCGTCGGTGTACTCGTAGTGGAGCGCCCCGGACGGGCAGCGCCTGACCACTTGGGCGATCTGGTCGGCATCGCCCGCGTCCGGCAGCACCCATGGGCGGCGCTTCGTGTCGAACACCGCTGGGATGGTGCGCACGCAGACCGCGGCGTGAATGCACCTGGTCAGGTCGAAGCGGACCGTGATCTCATCCCCGTAGTACTCCTTGACGGCCATCACGCGCCTCCCACCTCAGGGCCTCCCACCTGAGGATCTCGCTCCGGGGCGTCCGCCGGCGGGAGCGCGAAGGCTCGCCTCCTGGCGGCCGGGACCAGATCCAGGTACTGGGGGTGCTCCTCGATGAAGTGGCGGACAAACGTGCAATATGGGAGCGCGGCCAAGCCGCGTCGGCGCACATCGTCCAAGGCCGCTTTGACCAGGATCTTCCCGAATCCGCGCCCGCCCACCTCCGGTGAGATCTCGGTGTGGACGAACGCCACCGCGGTCGGGCTCGCCTGGTACTGCGCCAGCCCGACCGGCGCGCCCTGGTAGAACAGCTCGTATTGGCCCGCCTCGGGATCGTTCCTGACAGCCAGCTCAGGTGTCTTGGTCATCGCGGCCTCCTAACTCATCGACAGCATCGCGACCATCCCAACTTTCACGGCCGGCGGGCGGATGTCAAATGAACTCCGGTTAAGTTTGGGCTGTGAGCGGAAGTCAGGACACGGCGCCGTCCCGGCGGGTAACATCGAGGGACCGACAATATGGGGCTTCTATCTGTGCGGGCACGGTTTTGGAGCGCGGCGTCCCGACGCGGATCGGCCCCGCCCGGAACCGCTGAGACCGGCAGCGAGGTAGTTGAGAGGTGCGATGCAAGTGGAATCTATGAGCGTTGACCAGATTGTGGTTTGGTTGAAGGAGAACCCGCAGCTCAGGGTGGCCGAGTGCCTGGCGGCGTGGACGCACGGTGACATCAAGTGAGCGTGCCCGTCCTGCCGCACGTGGTTTTCGCGCGCGAGGTGCTGGAAGACCTGCCGCCCGGCTTGCCCTACCCGTTTGTGCGGCGGGCTCAGGTCGCGGCGCTTCCCGCCCTGCCGGCCGAGAACTCGATTGAGGCGCCCGCTTACCTGGTGGATATGGGGCTGAGGCGGTGGCGCGACCCGCGGTCGCTGTTCCGCGCCACCCTCGACACCAACGAGCACCTCAAGCGGCGTTGGGCGGCTTTGGCGCGCAAACAGCCAGACCACATCGTCTTCCAGGCGCGTGAATGGGAGGCCGGCCGCCGGGCCACACGCGAGATTTCGGCGGATTTCGAAAGCTTGACGATCTTCACAGGGGACGATGCCGCCGGGTGGCGTTTCGCGGAGCTGCTCGACTCGTCGGTCCGCCCGGTCGACACGCCCCGGCTGGCCGTGTCCCTCGCCACGATGCTCTCGGTGACGGACCCGCCGAAGTCGTATGACCTGTTGCGGCGGGCCGCCGACCTGACCAGCGACCCGGTCTCGCGTTTCCTGGTGGACCTGAGGATCCTCGCCTTGTTGATCAAACGCCTGCGCGACTACGACGGGGCGCTCGCCATGATCAGGGACTTGACGAAGGTGGCGTCCAGCGCGGTCAGGCAGTACGTGGTCTCAGAAGCCGACGGCGAGGCGATGCATGTCTTGCTGCTGAACTGGCGCGCCCTGATCGAGGTCCGTGAGGACCGGTTGTTCGACGCGGTGACCACGATGGAACGGGCCCAGGCGCAGATGCCGGGCGACGGGTTCGTCAAAGTGCCCTCGGACATGGCTGACCGCTACCGTTCCCAGGTGCGGATCAACGTGGCTCAGGCGCTGTGGATCTCCGGCCGCGAGTCGGAGGCGGTCACCCAGATCAACCGGCACGCGTCGATCACCCGCGCGGAACACCCATACTCCCTGTCCGAGGCCTTGCTGGTGGCCGCCCTGTTCAACGAGCTGTCCGGCCACCATTCGTTGGCGCTGTCCTACTGCCTGGAGGCGGAGCGGCTCTTGTCCCGCGAAGGGGTGCCGACCCGGCTCGCGATGTGTCGCAGGATCGCGGTCGCCGCGCTGAGCGGCCTGGGCAAGCGCGGCAGGGCGGAGAAGTTGGCGCGCTCCATACCGCGTGACCCGCTGGGGGAGAAGTTCCTTGTCTGACGTCCCCCGGGGGGGGCGCGTCGACCCGAGGACGCAGCCCCACGCCGTCATCCATCAAGGGATACCGGAGCACGCCTTGCGGCCGCGCACCGCGTCCGGCCCCTTGACCCGGGTGGACCAGACCACTGGCGAAGGAGTGGTGCGGCGCGTCATCAGGACCAATTCGCCGTACTCCCCGACGGATGGGTCCTTAGTGGTGCGGTTGCCGGCGCACATCGCGATAGTCGACCAGGAGACCTTGTTCCGCACCATGGTGGTCGACGCGCTGGCGCGGGACCCGGAGCTGAAAGTGATCGCCTCCTTGGACTCGGTGGCGAAAGCTCGTGACGTCCTGACCAACCGGCGGGTGGATCTGTTGATCGTGGACGTGGAGCAACGGGACGGCTCAGGTGCTCATCTGGCCGCGGAGCTGCAACGCGTCAAGCCGCGCATGAGGGTGCTGATCATCACCCGTCACGACGTCACCGCCTTGATCGAGTCGACCCGCCGCCACTTGCATCGGCCCTGGTCGCAGCTCTCGAAGCTTTCGCGTATCGGCCGGGACGGCCTGGTGGAGACCATCAAGCGAGTCGCCCTCGACACCGGTCAGGCCAGCGCCCCGGCGGCGGTTCGCCGGGACCCGTTCGCGCCCCTGACGGGCCAGCAGATGGCGGTTCTGCGCCTCATCTCGGATGGCTACACCAACCAGCAGGTCGCGGAGCGCCTCGGGCTGTCGCGCCGCACCGTGGAGAACCATCTGCTGTCCATCTACCGGACGCTCGGCATCGGCGACGACGAGGTCAACCCCCGCGTCGCCGCCGTCTTGCTGTTGTTGTCCCGCACGCTCAAGCTGTGACGCCCGGCGCCGGCCGGTACGCCCCATCGCCCTCTAGCGACCTGCATCTGGGGAATTTGCGGACCGCGGTGGTGGCGTGGCTCGCGGCGCGCGCGGATGGGCTGGCGTTCCGCTTGCGTGTGGAGGACGTCGACCATCGCTCACGCCCGGCGATCGCGGCGCGTCAGCTCGCCGACTTGGCGGCTCTCGGCCTCGATTGGGACGGGCCGGTGGTGTGGCAGTCCGCGCGTGGCGCCGCTTATCGCGCGGCGATCGCCGATTTGGCCGGGCGTGGGTTGACCTACGAGTGTTTCTGCTCCCGCCGCGAGATCCTCGACGCCCCGCGTGCTCCTCACGCGCCGGTCGGCGCCTATCCGGGCACTTGCCGGGCCCTCAGCGAGCGGGCGGTGGCAGCCCGGCGCGCCGAGCGGCCAGGGGCGATCCGGTTGCGCGCGGACGTGGCCGCCTGGCAGGTGCGCGACCGCCTCGGGGGAGTCACGTCGCAGCCGGTGGACGACTTCGTCTTGCGCCGATCCGACGGCGCCGTCGCGTATAACCTCGCTGTCGTGGTGGACGATGCCGACCAGCGAGTCACGCAGATCACCCGCGGCGACGATCTGCTCGCGTCGGCGGGGAGACAGTCCTACCTGGCCCATCTGCTCGGGCTCGGGACCTTCGAGTACGTCCACGTCCCGTTGGTCTACAACCGGGCGGGGGACCGGCTGTCGAAGCGGGACGGCGCGATGGCGGGCGCGGCCCTGTTCGACGCGTGGGGTGGCGCCGCGGGCGTGCTGGGCGGCATCGGGCACTCGTTGGGTTTGAACCCGAGCGGCGCGCCGACGACGCTCGAAGTTCTGCTCGAGCGGTTCGACTGGACGCTCCTTCGGCCCCAGAGGTGGACGGTGTGAGGCGGCGGCGGGTGGGCGCGGCGCTCGCGGCGGCCGCGGCCCTCGCGGTTCCGGCGGTGTTCGCGGGTGTGGTCACCGCGCGGGTCGACTACCCGTTCGGGCCGCACGAGGCGTCGTATGAGGTCACTTTGGATTCGACGGTGGCGTTGGATTTGGGGCCGCTCGGCGCGTTGGTGATGCCGAGTCCGCTGCCTGGGCCTTTGAGCTATCTGGGGGCGCGTGTCGTGGTGGGGCCGATCCCGGAGGATTTCGCGGCGACGCCGTTCGCCAGCCTGGAGACCTTGGACACGCCCCGCCTGGTGGCGGAGTTGGAGGCGTACGGGCAGGCGTACCTCGGGGTCGGCGCCACGGTGCGGCGCGCGGGGCGCGCCCTGGTGCTGGACGCGTTGGCTCGGGCGGGTCTGTGTTGGCTCGGCGCCGCGGCGGGCTTGGCCTTGTTGGGGGCCTTGATGGGGCGCGCCCGGCTGGGCCAATTGCGTGCTTGGGGTGGACGGCGTAAGCCGCTGGCGGCCGTGCTGGCGGCGGCTGTGGCCCTGGGCGGCGTGGGCGTGGTGGTGGGTGTGGCCGCCCAGCGCCGGCCGACGAGCTGGGGCGAGGGCGCCCCGATGCTGGCTGGGACGCCGTTCAGCTCGGCCCGTCTGACCGGTCGGTTCGGGCAGTTGGTCACCGAGTCGGGCGAGATCGCGGTCAACGCCTACCGCGCCACCGAGGAGTTCTACGCGGAGGCCGCGGCGGGGGTCGAGGCCGCGTTCGCGGCTCAGGCGGCTCAGGCGGCGCCCGCCGCGCCCTACGGGGATTTGAGAGCGGCGTTGTTCTTCTCGGACTTGCATTGCAATGTGGGCATGGCGCGGGTGCTGGGCGTGGCGGCGCAAGCCGCGGGCGCGGTGATGGTGTTGGATGGCGGCGACACCACGATGGACGGCACGTCCGTGGAACGCTACTGCGTGGACGCCGTGGCGGACGCGATCGGTCCCGAAATCCCTTGGGTGGTGGCCATTGGGAACCATGACACGGCCGCGACCGCGGCCCAAGCGCGGGCGGCGGGCGCGGTGGTGCTGGACGGGTCGGTTGAGCGGGTCGCCGGGGTGGCGATCCTCGGGGATTCCGATCCGACGCACACCGAGCTGACCCAGGGCACGCGGCTGCTCGGTGACGAGACCGTCGAGGATGTGGGCCGACGGCTCGGCGAGACGGCCTGCGCGGCGGCTTGGCCGGTTGATCTGCTGTTGATCCACCAGCCGGCGGCGGCGCGGGTCGCGTTGGCGAGCGGTTGCGTGCCCGCAGCCGTGACGGGGCACATCCACACCCGCGCGGATCCGTCGGTGGTGGGCGGCGGGGTGCTTTACACGCAGTCTTCGACTGGTCGAGACACGCGCGAGGCCACCATGTTGGGGCCGCTCGCCGCGCCAGCGGAGATCACGGTGTTGCTGTTCGACTCGCAAAACCGGTGGGTCGCCTGGCAGTTGCTCACGGTCCGCCCGGATGGCGGCGCAGAACTTTCGGCGGTCCGAGAGCTGCCGGTTCCGGCTGTCGTCGAGCCGGGCCGAGCCGCGCCGGACACCGCTGGCCCGGACGCGGCGCGGCCGGACGGCGCCGGCTCGGACGGCGACGGCTCGGACGGCGACGGCTCGGACAGCGACGGCTTGGACAGCGCCGGCTCGGACAGCGCCGAGTCAGAGACTGCGGACCACACGGGGCCAAGCGCTGTGTCGCCCTACGGCACGGGGTAGCCCCCGTGTGGCCGGGGACCGCACCGGGCGAAGCCCCGGGTCCGCGTACGGCACGGAGTAGGTCCCGTGTGGCCGGGACCGCACCGGGCGAAGCCCCGGTCGCCGGGCCGCGCTGGCGCGCCGGGCCGCGCCCTGCGCCCCTCAGCCCTCGATCTGTGAGCGGAGCATCCAGGCGGCCTTGTCCAGCCCTGCGACGATCTCGATCAACAGATCCTGCGACGGGAGATCCTCGTCCAACTCGGTCAGCGCGGTCTCGATGCGGCGCGCCGCGTCGCTGATGCGCGCGGCGAACTCGGCGACCACCACAGGCGCGTTGATCGGCCCGGGCTCGATCGAGGGGACCTGACTGGTGGCGGCGACCGTGGCCGCGCGCCCGTCCGGGCTGCCGCCGACAGCGGCGAGCCGCTCGGCGACGTCGTCGGAATTGATCCGCACCTGGTCGATCACCTCGTCCAACTCAAGGTGGACGGAGCGGAAATTGGTGCCGCGCACATTCCAGTGCGCCTGCTTCGCGAGCAGGGACAGGTCGATCAGATCGACCAAGGCGGCCTGCAAAATGGGATTGGTCCTGACAGCCGGCATGTTTGATTCTCCTTCATCTGTGCTTCACCCCGGTGCTTTCACCTTAGCCTTGATCCACCGATGCTCGCCTACTGCGCCGCCCCAGCCAGGCACGCTGGACGCCCCTGACCAACTCAACAGGCCGCCGGCCTGCCATCGCCGCCCAGGAACGCCCATCGCACCTGTCTAGTGCTGCTCGCTACGGCGATCATCGGTGGATCCAGGCTTAGCGGTAGCCTAGGGCGGTGTTAGAAACCGAAGCCGCGGCGCCGCCTTGGCGCTACAACGCCGCGCTGGCGCAGCGCATCGAATCCAAGTGGCAGGACGAATGGGAGCGCCGCGGCGTTTTTTGGGCCGCGAACCCGAAGGGCGCGTTGACTGACTCGGCGGGGCGGCACGCCGACCCGGCGCGCGCCAAGTTCTTCCTGATGGACATGTTCCCGTATCCCTCGGGCAAGGGCCTGCACGTCGGCCACCCGTTGGGTTATATCGCCACGGACGTGGTGGGGCGCTACCGGCGCATGCGCGGCGACAACGTCCTCCATGCGCTCGGTTACGACGCGTTCGGCCTGCCCGCGGAACAGTACGCGCTGCAGACCGGGCAGCATCCCAGGGTCACCACTGAGACCAACATCGCAACGATGCGCGCCCAATTGCGTCGCCTGGGGTTGGCCCACGACTCGCGGCGTTCGTTCGCGACCACCGACGAGGCGTATATCCGCTGGACCCAGTGGATTTTCCTGCAGCTGTTCAACGCTTGGTATGACCCGGACGCCAAGCGCGCCGACGGCGGGACGGGCGCGGCGCGTCCCATCGCCGAATTGGCGGCCGCTTTCGCTGAAGGCCGCCGCGCCGTGCCCGGAGGCGAGCCTTGGTCGCAGTTGGACGATGCCGACCGGCGGGCCGTCCTCAACGGTTTCCGTCTGGCGTACATCGCGGACGCGCCCGTCAACTGGGCGCCGGGCCTCGGCACCGTGTTGGCGAACGAGGAGGTGACGGCCGAGGGCCGCTCCGAGCGCGGCAACTATCCGGTGTTCACGAAGTCGCTCAGGCAATGGAACATGCGGATCACCGCCTACGCGGAACGGCTCGCGGACGACCTGGACCTGGTGGATTGGCCCGCCAAAGTGGTCGCGATGCAGCGCAACTGGATCGGCCGGTCCACCGGCGCGACTGTGACTTTCCGGCTGGTGGGCCGCCATGCTGCCCTGGACGTGTTCACCACCAGGCCGGACACGCTGTTCGGGGCGACGTTCATGGTGGTCTCGCCGGAACACCCGCTGCTCGCGGACGGCTTGCCGGACACCTGGCCCGAAGGGACCAAAGAAGTGTGGACGGGCGGCTTCGCCTCCCCGCGGGAAGCTGTGGCGGCCTACGCGCGGGGCGCGTTAGGGAAGACCGCCGCGGAGCGGGTCGCGCAGGGCCGCGTCAAGAGTGGTGTGTTCACCGGCTGGTTCGCGGTCAATCCGGTCAACGACCAGGCGATCCCGGTGTTCACCGCCGATTACGTGCTGATGGGCTATGGCACCGGCGCGATCATGGCGGTGCCCGCCGAGGACGAGCGGGATTGGGAGTTCGCTCAGGCTTTCGAGTTGCCGCACGTGCGCACGGTCCAACCGCCTGAGGGCTGGGCCGGGGGCGCGTGGACGGGCGAGGGCGCGACCATCAACTCTGCCAACGCGACCATCTCCTTGAATGGGCTTGGGGTCGAGGAGGCGAAGGACGGCATCGTCCACTGGCTGAGCGAACGCGGCCTGGGCGTCCCGACGGTGACGTGCCGGCTGCGCGACTGGCTGTTCTCGCGGCAACGCTACTGGGGCGAACCGTTCCCGATCGTGTACGGGGAGGACGGCTGGCCGATCGCCTTGCCGGACGCGATGCTGCCGGTGGAGCTGCCGGAGGTGCCGGATTACCGGCCGCGGACCTTCGACCCGCTGGACGCCGAATCCGAGCCTGAGACGCCGCTGGCGCGCAACCCTGAGTGGGTCGATGTGGTGCTGGACCTCGGCGACGGGCCCAAACGTTACCGGCGGGACACCAACACCATGCCGAACTGGGCCGGATCGTGTTGGTACTACCTGCGTTACTTGGACCCGGCGGAGGCCGACCGTGTGGTGGACCCGGCGGAGGAGGACTATTGGTTGGCGCCGCGGGGCGGAGGCGACCAGACGGGCGGGGTCGACCTCTATGTGGGCGGGGTGGAGCATGCGGTGCTGCACCTCTTGTACGCGCGTTTTTGGCACAAGGTGCTGTACGACTTGGGGTTCGTCTCGGGGGCGGAGCCGTTCCGCAAACTCTTCAACCAGGGCTACATCCTGGCTTACGCGTACACCGACGCCCGGGGCCAGTATGTGGCCGCGGACCAGGTGGTGGAGGGGCCCAAGGGCGTGTTCGTCGACTCGGCCACGGGCGAGCGGGTGACACAGGAGTACGGCAAGATGGGCAAGGGCTTGAAGAACATGGTCACGCCCGACGAGATGTTCGAGTTGTACGGCGCGGACACGTTCAGGCTGTATGAGCTGTCGATGGGTCCGCTCGATGTGTCCCGGCCGTGGGAGACGCGAGCGGTGGTCGGTTCGCAGCGTTTCTTGCAGCGGTTGTGGCGCAACGTGGTCGACGAGGAGACAGGGGAGCTGCGCGTCACGGAGGAGGCGCCGGACGAGGCGACCCTGCGTGTGGCGCACCGGGCGGTGGCCGAGGTGCGCGAGGAGATGGAGGCGCTGCGCTTCAACACCGCGATCGCCCGCATGATCGTGTTGAACAACCACCTGACCGGCTTGGCGGCGGCGCCACGGGCCGCGGTGGAGACTCTGCTCAAGCTGCTGGCGCCGGCCGCGCCCCACATCGCCGAGGAGTTGTGGGAGCGGTTGGGGCACACCGGGTCCATCGCGCACGAGCCGTTCCCTGATGCGGACGAGGCCTATCTGGTCGAGGAGACCCAGACCTGCGTGGTCCAGATCCAGGGCAAGGTGCGGGCGCGCCTCCAGGTCCCGCCGGGCATATCGGCCGTCGCGCTCGAATCTGTGGTGCTGGCTGACGCCGCGGTGGTCGCCGCGTTGGCGGGGCGCGCTGTGCGCCGGGTGGTGGCGCGGCCGCCGGGGCTGGTCAACCTGGTCGTCTGAGTGGTGGCGCCGGTCCACAGGGTCGGCTTTCCCGGCGCGCGCCGGGGGTGGCGGGCGCCTACCGTGGCTGGATGCCGCCGCCCGCGAACTTCGAGCCTGCCGGCGGGCCGGGCCTGGGCTCGCCGGATGATGTGGTGGCGCGGTTGCGCCTGCGGGGTCGGCTGGCCTCGGCGGAGGCGCAGCGCCTGGCGGAGGAGGCTGAAGAGGCCGGCGGTCCCGCCGCGGCGGGGGGGATCCACCGCCGCCCGCGCCTGAGGCTGGCCCCCAGCCGGTGGGCGGTGGTCGGAGTGGGGATCGCGCTCGCGGGTGTGGTCGCCTGGTTCGTGGTGGTCGCGTGGGGCGGAGGCGTGGGGTCCGGCCCCGTCGCGGCGCCAGCCTCGACCGTCTGGGAGCAGCGCGCCGCGTTGTTGGGCGAGCCGAGTTCGACCGGTGCTGGCGCCCTGTCCGAGACTCCGGCGGTGGTGGTGGTGCACGTGGCCGGGGCGGTGGCCGAGCCCGGGGTGTTCGAGTTGCCGGCCGGCGCGCGGGCGGCCGATGCCGTCGAACGCGCGGGCGGCGCGCTGCCCGAGGCTGATTTGGCGGCGCTCAACCTGGCGGCGCCGCTGGTCGACGGCGAACGGCTCTATGTGCCGCTGCCGGGCGAGACCCCGCCTCCGGTGGTGAACGGCGGGGTGGCCTCGGGCGGGGGTTCCGGGTCGGCCGTGGGTGGGGACGGCCGGATCGCCGTCAACAGCGCGAGCGCCGAGGATCTGACTGCGCTGCCCGGGATCGGTCCGGTGCTGGCAGCGCGGATCGTCGCTTTCCGCGAGGCCAACGGCCCGTTCCGGGAACTCGCGGATCTCGGGGAGGTCAGCGGGATCGGGCCGAAGATCCTCGCGGGCCTGGCTGATTCGGTCGCGTTTTGAGTGCTTCTGGTCCGGTGATCGACCTGCGCTTGGCGGCGCCGGTCGCGTTGGCGTGGGGGGCGCTCGCGCTGGTGGTGGGCCTGCCGCGGGTGACCGCGCTGGTGTTGGGGGCCGCGGCGCTGGTGGCCGCCGCGGCGGTCTTGGTCGCGACCGGCGTCTTCGCGGCGCCGGCTCGGCGGCGCGGGCGCGCCCGGTTCGCGGCGTTGACGCTGATCCTCGCGGGACTCTTCAGCGTCGGGGCGGGGGCCCAAGGACTCGGGTGGGAACGTTCCGATGTGGGGCGGCTGGCCGAAGCCGGCGGCCGGGCGGATGTGGTGTTGGGTCTGACGGAGCCGGCCAAGGCCCGGGCGTCGCCCTGGGGCGGGCCTGCTTCGGTGACCGCCCGCGGGGAGCTGTGGCTGGCGGAGGCGGCGCACGGCCCCGGGATCGCGGCCGTGGCGCGTTTCTCAGGGGAGCTGCCCGCCAGCGGGTCGGTCTTGGTGTTCCGGGCGCGACTCGCTGTCGCGGATCTGGGCGCGACAGAGCGGGTGACGGCCCAGGCGATCGACGAGCCGGTGGTTCACGCGCCGACTGGCTGGCGCGGCATCGTGCTGCGACTCCGCGCGGGGCTTGGCGAGCGGGCGGACCCACTGCTGGCTGGGATTGTGCTGGGCGACACATCTCAGGTGGACGAGAGCCTGGACGCGGCGTTGAAAACGACGTCGCTGACGCACATCACGGCGGTCAGCGGCGCGCATGTCGCGATTGTGCTGGGTGTGGCGCTGGGCCTCGCGGCGCTGGTGGGGGCGCCGCGGTGGGGAGCCGCGTTGGCGGGCGGGGTCACGCTGCTCTCCTTCACCGCGCTGGTCGGGCCGAGCCCGTCGGTGCTGCGGGCGGTGTTGATGGGCGGGGCGGCGCTGACCGGTCTCGCCGCAGGGAAGCGACGGCTGGCGCTAGGGGCGTTGGGCGCGGCCGTCGCGCTGGTGCTGGCGGCCGATCCGTGGCTGGCGCGATCCTACGGGTTGACGCTCTCGGCGCTGGCCACCGCGGCGCTGATCGTGGTCGCGCCGCCCCTGGCGCGATGGCTGAGGCGAGCTGCGCCGCGACTGCCGGGGCCCTTGGCGGAGGCGGCCGCGTTGAGTTGCTCCGCGCAGTTGGCGTGCGCGCCGGTGATCGCTGTGTTCGCGGGCCAGATCTCGCTGAGCGCGGTTCCGGCCAACGTCGCGGCCGCGCCAGCGATCCCGTTGGCGACCATCGCGGGCTTGGCGGCCCTGGCGCTCGGTCCGGTCTGGGCGGCCGGCGCGGACGCGGCCGCCTGGGTCGGGAACCTGGCGGCGGGCTGGGTGGCGCGCGTGGCCGAATGGGTGTCCGCTTGGCCGGGGGCGGCGGTGGCGTGGCCGAAGGGCGCGGCGGGCTTGACGCTCGCCGTCCTCGCGACTGCCGCTCTGGTCGGGGGAGCGTTCGCGCTGCGCCGGGCGCCGCGGTGGGTGGCGTGGGCGGTGGCGGCGTGCCTGGTGGCGGGGATGGTGCTGGCGGGGCCGTTGCGCCGGCCGTTGCGGTCAGCGCTTGGGGGCGGTGTGGCCGCTGACTGGGCGGTCGCGGCCTGTGATGTGGGCCAGGGGACAGCGGTGGTCCTGCGGTCCGGTCAGGACGCCGCGGTCATGGTGGATGTGGGGCCGGCTGGTGGCGGCGTGGACCGGTGCCTGGACGATCTGGGCGTGCGCCGTCTTGACGCCGTGATCTTGACTCATTTCCACCAGGACCACGTGGGTGGTCTGGCGTAGGCGGTGGCGGGCCGGTCCTGGGGGGAGCTGACGCACGGACCGGCTTGCGGGCAGACCGCGGCGCTGGCCGCGGTCACCCGGATCGCGGCTGAGGCGGGTGTGTCAAGCACCGTTGTCGCGGATGACTCCCTGACCGGGCGTGTCGGCACGCCGCTGCGCGGCCAGGCCGGGGCGCTCGAGCTGGCGGTCTACCCGTCGCCGCTGGCGGCGCTGTGCCCTGACGCCTCGAGCGGGGGCGAGGAGTCCGAGGCCAACAACGCCGGGCTGGCCGTGTTGGCGCTGGTGGAGGGGGTGGGCGTGTGGGCATTGGGCGACCTGGAGCGCGAAGGCCAAGCCGCGTTGCTGGCCGCCCTGCGAGAAAGCGGCGTTGTGGCCGCTGGTGACGCCGGTGGCGGCGCCCTGGCGGGCGGGGTGGTGGTCGTGGCGCACCACGGCTCCGCCAACCAGTCGGCGGCGCTCGCCGAGGCGTTGGCGCCGAGGTGGGCGCTGTTCAGCGCGGGCACCGGCAACCCGTACGGGCACCCGACCAGCACGGCGTTGGACATGTACGACGCGTTTGGCGAGACCTGCCGCACCGACCAGGAAGGCTTGATCGCGCTGACCCCCGCCGACCTGACGGGAGCCGCGGACCCATAGGGACCGCGGGCGTGACGATTCCCACACTTCTCTCGTCAGGGGCGAGAAGTGTAGAGTTCCGCGACCCACGCCCCGGCCCGACAGTTGGCCGTCAACCCGCCCGGGCATCGTTTCCGCAGGTCAGGGTCCTGTGACGGGTCCGGTCCCGGCGACGCCAGTCCGGGCGGGTGTCACCATTCCTACACTTCTCCCGCCAGAGACGAGAAGTGTAGAGATACGCGATCCGCGCCGCGGCCCGCATGTTGACCGTGAACCTGCCCGGGACACGTTTCCGCAGGTCAGGGCCCTGCGGCGGTTCTGGCCCCCTGAACCCCCATCCGGGTGGGCGCCACCATTCCTACACTTCTCCCGCCAGAGACGAGAAGTGTAGAGTTGCGCGATCCGCACCCCGGCGCGGGGG
>JAITLE010000237.1 GCA_031278075.1 Bifidobacteriaceae bacterium
TCGCTCGCGGCAAGAGAAGTGTAGGAATGGTCACACCCGCCCGGACCGGCGTCAAACAGCCCAGAACCAGTGCACGGCTTTGACCTGCGGATACACGTCCCGGGCGGGTTCGGGGTCAACACGGGCGCCGCGGCGGGCGCATCAGAAGCGGCCGAAGGCGCCCCAGCGCGCGGCTAGGGCGAGGAGCGCGGCGGCGCCGCCGCGGCCCGCGGCGCTGCCGGCCAAGGCCCGGCGGGAGCGGGAACGCCGCGCCCGGCTGAGGGCAACCAAGCCGGCGACAACAGTCGCCGCGCCCAGGCCCCGCACAATCCGGTGGCCCACGCGCACGGCGCGCGGGTCGGTGCGATAGCTGGTGGCGAGCCGCGCCAAGATCCACAGGTAGCGGGCGTGCGCCAGCACGGTCGCCACAGCCCCGAACCGCACCAGCGCCAAGGGCCCGCGCAACCGAGGCGAAGACGCCGTCCCAGCCCCCGCCCCGGCGACCGCCGCGAGCGCCGCAGCCGCCGCCCACGCCTCGTTCGCCAAAGACACACCCCTGGGCGGGGCCACGGCGGCGAACGGTTGGAACGGCTCAGCCCCAGCCACAACCGGCCTGGCCGAGGGCCGCCGCAGCCACGCCCCCAGATCACGCAGGAACTCCGGGCTCAACCGCTTGGCCTCCCCCACCCGCAGCCCGTGGTCGGCGTCACCGTAATAACGGACCGCGACCGGCCCCGGCGCCTCCGCCATGACGCGGCGCGCCCCCTCCACGACCGGCATCGAGATGTCCCGGGCGCCATAAGCCACCAACACCGGGCAGTCCACATGCGTGATCAGCCCCAGCGAATCGAAGTCGACATACGCGAACCAGCCCCTCGGCCAGGCCGCGCCCGCGAAGCGTTGCGCCGCGTCGAACACGCTCCTAGGCGCCCCGACCGACGAGAGATACGTCCCCAAGGCGTACATCGCCTGCTCGCGCGGCGTGACCACCGGCGCGGACACCAACACGACGAAAGCCGACCCAGTCGTGGCGGCCGCCCACGGCACCACCCAGGCCCCCTCCGACTCGCCGTAATAGCCGATCCGCCCCGGCTCGGCCCACTCCTGCTCCGCCCCCCAGCGCCACAGGTCCGCGTATTGCCTCGCCATGTGCCCGTAGTCGCGGCGGGTCGCGGTGTAGGCCGCCAGATCCTTGTCCGCCACGAGGCACACTATCCCGTTGTCCGCGAGATGCTCAGCGTGCTCGTCGAACGCGGTGTGGTTCCCGGTCCCCGCGCCATGCGCGAACACCACCACAGGCCAACGCCCATCCCGAGCGGGCCGGATCACCTGGACCACGGTCGCCACGCCGTCTAGCTCCAACCGGGTCAGCTCCCGGACCACGCCCAGCCGCAGCGCCTCAGCGGGCGAGTCCACGAACTCAGTCGACTCCGCCTCCAACCGAATCGGCCCGATCGGCCGCGGAGACCAACGCCGCCCCATCACAACCCCAACCGGGCGAGCGCCTTCGGGTCGCGCTGCCATTCTTTAGCCACCTTGACGTGGATCTCCAGGAACACTTTGCGGCCCACCAAACCCTCGATCTGGGCGCGGGCCGCCGTCCCGATCCCCTTCAACCGCGCCCCGCGCGCGCCTAACACGATCCCCTTCTGCGAGTCCCGCTCGACGTACAGCGAGACATGGATCCGAGGCAACTCCAACTCGTCGACCACCACCGCCACCGAATGCGGCAGCTCTTGGCGCGCCACCGCCAACGCCGCCTCACGCACCAGCTCACCGATCCGCTGCGCCAGCGGCTCATCCGTCGTCTGCCCCTCCGGATACCAGCGCGGCCCCGTCGGCATCAGCCCGCCCAGCACCGCGCCCAACTCCTCCACCCCGTCCCCCAGCGGCGCCGCCACCGGGACCACAGCCCGCCACGGCGCCAAGCCGTCCACCTCGACCAGTTTGGCCGCCAAAGCCCCCTTGGAGACACGATCCAGCTTCGTCACAGCCGCCACCAGGACGATCCCGTCCGGCAACGCCCCCAACAAGAACCGGTCGCCGGGACCCACCGCCTGATCCGCGGGCAAGCACACCAGGGCCGCGTCCACATCGCTCAACGCGTCGCGGACCAAATCGTTCAACCGCTCGCCCAGCAGGGTGCGCGGCCGGTGCAGTCCGGGCGTGTCCACCAACACCACCTGCCAGTCCGCCCGGTCCACAATCCCCCGGATCTGGCGCCTGGTCGTCTCAGGCGTGGCTGATGCGATCGCGATCTTCTCACCCACAAGGGCGTTCACCAGCGTCGATTTGCCCACGTTGGGACGCCCGACCACCGCGACGAACCCTGAACGGAAACCGGGCCGGTCGGAATCGTGCGCCACCCAAGTGTTCGTCTCACTCATCGTCTTCCGCCTCCAGCCTCACCGCGCGGCGGGCCAGCACCGTGGCGAGCTGTTTGCGCCGTCCCTCGGTCCGTTCGGCGGTCAGGATCAGGCCGTCCACCTCAGCCTGGCTGCCGGAGATCGGCACCCGGCCAACAGCTTTGGCGAGCAAGCCCGCCACCGTGTCGACGTCGTCGTCGGTGATATCCAGGTCGAAGACCTCCTCCAAACGGTCCAACTCGAGCCGCGCCGGGAGCCGCCACACCCCGTCCCCCAGCGGCTCGACCTCGGGCGGGTCCGGGTCGTGCTCGTCGGTCAGCTCCCCCACGATCTCCTCCAACACGTCCTCGATCGTGAGCAGTCCCGCCACTCCCCCGTATTCGTCCACGACCAACGCGATATGAGTCCCGAGCGACTGGAGTTCCCGCAGCACGTCATCAGCGGGCTTCGACTCCGGGACGAACACCGCGGGCCGCATCACAGCCGAGATCGGCTCGTCTGCGGCGTCCGGCCGCGCCTGGAGCACCAAAGAGGCGTCCTTCAGGTACGCCACCCCTGCGACGGAATCCAATCCGTCCGCGCCCACCACAGGCAGGCGGGAATGCCCGGACCGCAGGAACAGCGCCATCGCCTTGCGCAACGGCAGATCGTCGCTGAGCGTCACCACGTCCGTCCGCGGCACCATCAATTCGCGGGCCAGGGTGGAGCCCAACTCCACCACCGAGGAGAGCATCGCCCGGTCCTCCGGCGCGATCGCGTCCGTGGTGGAGACGTTCTCAAGCAGATCGCCCAGCTCGTCCGGGGACAACAGCATCGCCTGCGGCGTGAACCGGCGCAGCAGGGGACGCAGCGGCGCCAAGACCACGCTGAACAGGTTCATCCACGGCCCCGCCACCGCCAGCGCGCGCACCGGCTCCGCCGACGCCCGCGCTCTCGGCCGGATCACCGCCACCACCACGGCGACCACCACGGCGGCGGCCGCTCCCAGGCCGAACGCGGCCCAGCCCTCAGCCGCCCGCGCCGCCAACGCGCCCACCGCGATACCGGCCATCACCTGGAAGAACACCCGCGCGAACGCCGCCGCGGGGATCACCTGATCGGAGCGGACCACCAACCGGCGGATACGCCGGCGACGGCGCGGCGCCAAGGCTGGCAGGTCGTCGTCGCCGGCCAACGCCAGGCGTTGCAGCGCCGCCTCACCCGCGGCCGTCAAAGCGGACACCGCCACCCCGGCGCAAGCCAAAGCGGTCAGCGCCCACCAGGGGACCTCGCCCATCGCCTACCTCCCGGCGAGGAACGCCAGGACCAGTTTGCGCTGCAGCGCGAACATCTCCTCCCGTTCCGCCGCCGTCGCGTGGTCGAACCCGAGCAGATGCAGGATCCCGTGGGTGGCGAGGACCAGCATCTCGTCCATCAGACTGTGGCCAAAGTCTTTCGCTTGGCGTGCCGCGACCTCCGGGCAGATCACCACATCACCCAAGATCCCGTTAGCCGAGGGCCGGTCGGCGGCGCCGGGACGCAACTCATCCATCGGGAAGCTCATCACATCAGTCGGCCCCGGCTCGTCCAGGAAGCGTTCGTGCAGCTCAGACATGACTCCGGCGTCCACGAACGAGATCACGAGCTCCGCCAGCGGATGCACGTTGAGACAGTCCAACACGAACCGCCCCAACTCCGCGAACTCAACCGCGTCGATCTCGACGGGCGTCTCGTTGAGGACGTCGACGCTCACGCCCGCCGCCTCCTCTCGCCCGAGTCCCAAGCCCCCCACGCGTCGATGATCGCCGCCACCAGGCGGTGACGCACCACGTCACGGCTGGTCAGCTCGCTAAAGCCGATGCCGTCGAGGCCCTCCAAGATGTCCCGCACCCGTCTCAACCCGGAGTATTGGCCCGCGGGCAGGTCCGTTTGGGTGATGTCCCCGGTCACCACCATCTTCGCCCCGAACCCGAGCCGGGTCAGGAACATCTTCATCTGGTCCGGGGTGGTGTTCTGGGCCTCGTCCAACACGATGAACGCGTCATTCAGGGTGCGGCCACGCATGTAGGCGAGCGGCGCCACCTCGATTGTCCCCGAGTCCATCAGCCGGGGAATGTGGTCCGGGGACATCATGTCCGCCAGCGCGTCATGCAGGGGCCGCAGATACGGGTCGATCTTCTCCCCGAGCGTCCCCGGCAAGAACCCGAGCCGCTCGCCGGCCTCAACCGCGGGCCTAGTCAGCACGATCCGCCGCACCCGCTTGGCCTGCAGCGCCTGCACCGCCTTCGCCATCGCCAGATATGTCTTGCCGGTCCCCGCGGGCCCGATCCCGAACGTGATCGTGTGCGAGTCGATCATGTCCACGTAGCGTTTCTGCCCGAGAGTTTTCGCGCGCACCGTCCGCCCGCGCGCGGACAAGATCGACTCAGTCAACACTTGGCTGGGGCTCGGCCCCGCATCCCGCCCCGCAGCCTCTTCCAGCATCGCCGCGACCCGGCGGACATCGTCCTCCCCGATCGCCCCGCCCCGCTCCGCCATGGCGAGCAGCTCCGCGATCAACGCGGCCGCCCCAGCCGCCGCCGCGTCCTCGCCACGCACCGTGATGACGTCCCCGCGCACGTGGATGTCCGCGCCGGCTGAGACCTCCTCGATCGCGCGCAGGTTCGCGTCGGCCCGGCCCAGCAGAGCGACCATCGCCGCCGCGTCCGGCACGCGGATCGTCCGCGGCGCCGCGCCCCCCTCCACCATCAGGCCGGCGACCACCCGAGTCGCGTGCCGCCGATGACGTGCCCGTGGACGTGGAAGACGCTCTGCCCGGCGGTCGGACCGGTGTTGAAAACGAGCCGGAACTCGCCGTTCGCCTCTTCGAACGCGACCTCTTGGGCTAGTGCCACCATGTCGGCGAGCGCCGCCGGGTCGGCCGCCGCCAACGCCGCCACATCCGCGTAGTGCTCGCGCGGGATCACCAGCACGTGCATCGGCGCTTGCGGGTTGATATCGCGCAGAGCGATGGCCCGCTCGTTTTGGCCAACCACATCCGTCGCCAGCTCACCACTGACGAACCGGCAAAACAGGCAGTCCACAAGCAATGACATACACCTACCTTACTCAGCCCAGCGGCCCAGCACGTGGCAGGCGAGCGTCAACGCCGCGGCGGTCGCCAACGCGGTGCGCAGCACTTCAGGCCCGAGTCGCGCCGTGACCGCCCCCGCGGTCTCGAAAGCGGCCAACTCCCCGGGCGCGATCGACCCCTCCGGGCCGATCACGAGGTAGATCCGCGCGGCGCCAGCCGCCGCCGCGAGACGTCGCGCCAACGGTCGCGCCGCTTCCTCATGGAGCACGATCCCGTGCGCCACGCCCGCGGCGATCTCGCCTTCCAGCCGGGCCGCGAGAGCGGCCGCGCCGGTCACGGGCTCGACGACGGGCAGCCACGCCCGCCGTGCCACCTTGCCCTCGGCGCGGACGATCTGTTCCCACCGCTCCCGGCCCCGCTCCGCTTTGGCGCCGTCCCAGCGGGGAACCGACCGGGCCGCTTGCCACGGGATCAGGCGGTCCACGCCCAACCCGGTCGCGGACGCGACCGCGTCCTCGTCGCGCCGCTGTTTGGCGAGCGCTTGGACCAGAACCAACTCGGGGAGGCGGGGGCTGACGTGTTCAATGCCCGCGAGGCGCACATCGAATGTGGGCTCGCGGCCGGGGCGGGCGGCCACGATGCGGCCCCACGCGCGCGACCCGACGGCATCGGACACCAACACCGGCTCACCCACGGCGAGGCGTTGCGCCGCGAGCGCGTGGCGGGCCTCCTCCCCCGCCACCTGGACCACGGCGCCGGGGCCGGCCGAGGCCAACGCCTCCGGCGAGACCCAGAACAGCGGCGCCGTCACCGACCGCTCAGCTTGTCCTTCAGGCGCGTGAAGACGCCGCCCGCGGCGGACGAGGTGGCCGCCGGCGGCCGCTCTTCGCCGCGCTCGCTGGCGAGGCGGCGCAGCAGCTCACGCTGGGAGTCGTCTAGATTTTGCGGGACGCGCACGTCGAGGCGGACCTTGAGGTCGCCGCGGCCTCTTTGGCCGAGCCGGCCCACGCCCAATCCCTCCAACACGACCGTCGCGCCCGGCTGCGAACCTGGGCGGACAACCACGTCCCGCGGGCCGTCGAGGGTCTCGACGAGGATTGTCGCCCCGAGCGCGGCGGCGGTCATTGGGATCGCCAGATCGGCCAGCAGGTCGTCGCCTTCACGGGTGAAGTCCGGGTGGCGCCGCACGCTGAACTCGACATACAGGTCCGCCGCGGGGCCGCCCGCGGGGCCGGCTTCGCCTTCGCCGGTCAACCGCAAGCGGTTGCCGGTCTCGACGCCGGCGGGGATGTCCACCTCGATCGAACGGCGGCCCCGGACCCGGCCGCTGCCGGAGCACTCCGGGCACGGGCTGGGGATCTGGGTGCCGTGGCCCTGGCATTGACGGCACGGGTCCATGGTGCGCATGGTGCCGAGCAGCGAGCGGACCAGGCGTTCTCTGACGCCGCGGCCCTGGCAGGCGGGGCAACGCACCGGTTCGGAGCCTTGGGCGCAGCACGAGCCGCCACAATTCGAGCAGGTCAGATAGGTGTTGTAGGACACGGTCTGGGTCGCGCCGAACACCGTGTCCGCGAGGTCGATGGTCAACCGTTCCAACTGGTCGCGGCCCCTGGCCGCGCGCGGCAGCGGTCCGCGCTGGCCCGCCCCGGCGGATGTCGCGTTGAACACCGCCTCGAAGATGTCTCCGAAGCCGGCGAAGCCCGCGCCCGCGCCGAAGCCGGCGAACGGGTCGCCGCCGCCGCGGCCGCCGCCGGGCGCCAGCGGGTCGACCCCGAGATCGAACATCTCGCGCTTCTTCGGGTCGGAGAGCACCTCGTAGGCGGCGTTGATCTGCTTGAACCGTTCTTCCGCCGCCGGCGTGTGGCCCACGATGTCCGGATGGTGCGCGCGGCTGGCTTTCCGGTAGGCGGCCTTGACCTCGTCTTGCGAGCAGCCCTTGGCCAAACCCAAGATGGCGTAGTAGTCGTTCATGGTCTCCTAGCGGGGCCGGGCGTCACCGGCCGCCCAAGATCCTAGACAAGTAGAAAGCGATCGCCCGCACCACCGCGATCGAGCCGGGATAGTCCATCCGGGTCGGTCCGAGCACGCCTAAGTGTGCCACAGCGCGTCCCGCCCCGTAAGCCGCGGCCACCATCGATGTCTCCTCCATCCCGGCTTGGGCGGTCTCCCGGCCGATCCGGATCGCGACATCACCTGCGTCCGCGGACATCTCGCCGAGGAGTTTCAACAGGACCACTTGTTCTTCGATCGCCTCCAGGACCGGCATGAAGCTCCTGAAGTCCTGCGCGAAGCGGGCCAAGTTCTTGGTGCCGGCCGCGACCAGGCGCTCCCGCCGGTCGGGTTGGATGGCGTCGCGGACCGCCTGGGCGAGGGCGGCCGCGGCGAGGCCGACAGCCGGCTCCAATCCAGCGTTCAGGCCGTCCAGGCCCATCTCGGCTTGAGCCGGGGGCTGGCCGGCGACAGCGTCGTTGAGTTTCGCCCGGAGCGCGGCCACGTCGTCCGGTCCGAGCGGTCCGGCCAGTTGGACCAGGCGCTGCTCCACGCGCCCGCTGTCCGCGACCACCACCACCAGCAGTCGCCCTGTGGCGAGGTCCACCAGCTCCACCTGCCGGATCGCCGACGCGCTGAGCGACGGATATTGGATCACCGCGACCTGTCGCGTCAGGTGGGCCAACGCCTTGACGGCCCGTTCGACGGTCTGGTCCAGGTCCAGGGGTCCGTCCAGGAGGGTTCTGATCGCACGGCGCTCCGCGGGGCTGAGCGGCTTGACGGTGGAGAGCTGGTCCACATAGACGCGGTATCCCTGGTCGGTCGGCACCCGGCCGGCCGAGGTGTGCGGCTGCGCGATCAAGCCGGCTTCCTCGAGGGCGGCCATGTCGTTGCGGATCGTCGCGGGCGACACGCCCAGATTGTGGCGCTCCACCAGGCCGCGGGACCCGACTGGTTCACCCGTCGCGACGTAATCCTGCACGATCGCTTTGAGCACGTCCATTCGCCGTTGGTCAAGCACGGTCTTCCGCGTCTCCCTTCGCCTTAGGAGGGCAAGTCTACGGGCTGCGCCTAGGCGATCGTCAGGTTGGGCGGCGGCGCGTCGTCGATGTCGCAGGTGGCCGGCATCGGCGTGCCGCCAGCGAGGTGGAAGAAGCGCACCAGGCGCCGCGAACGGAGCCGGCGCGTCAACGACACGGCGTCGTTCAGGAAGCGACGCGCCACCAGCGCCCGGTACCAGACGGCGGCCATGTCATACAGCAGGGCGTCGCGTTCGCCGCCAGTTGGGGCGGCGCCCGTCGGCGCGGCAGCGGGCACGGCCGCCGCGCGCAGCGCCGCCGTCAGGTCGGAGTGCTCGCGGCCACCCGGTGGCGCCTGGAGCGCGGCCCGTGCGGCCGCCGTCACGGCCGCGCTCGGCTCCGCCTCCCAGACGTGGGAGTGGGCCAACAGCAAAGCCAGCGACGCGCGGCGGGTCAACTGGAGATGCAGCGAGGCCCAAGCCCGGTCGACGCGCCGGTGCAACCGGTCGATCCGGCCAGCCGCCAGCCACACCAAGGCGACGATGACGACCGCCGCGACCAGCGCGATCAGCACGATCTCGGTCCACAGCACGCGGCATCACACCCCGGCGACAGTCTCGTAGACGGCCACCACGCGGTCCGCCACCACCGACCAGTCGTAGCGCCTGACGGCGCGGCTCGCGCGCGCGACCCGCGCCCGCGTGGCGTCCGCCTGGTCCAGGGTCGCGAGGACAGCCCGGCTCAAGGCGGCGGCGTCGCCCCGTTCGAAGAGCAAGCCCAGCGCGCCATCGTCCAACACGCTGCCGAACGCCGCCAACCGGGAGGCCACCACTGGGGCGCCCGCGGCCATCGCCTCCACCAGCACAATCCCGAACGACTCCCCGCCCAGCTGCGGCGCGACATAGACCGAACAGCCCTTCAACAAGCCCGCTTTCTCCGTGTCGGTGATGGCGCCGACCACTTCGACCGAACCGCGCAACGGCCCGAGCCGGCTCAGAGCCTCGTCGGCCCCGCCCGCGCCGGCCACCACCAAGCGCGCGCCCGGGCGGACCGCCAACACGGCCGGCAGGGCCTCAAGCGCCACCCTGAGCCCCTTGCGGGGCTCGTCGATCCTGCCGAGGAACGCGATGACAGGCGCGTCGGACGTCCCAAGCCAACGCGGATCCGGTTCGGCGGCGGCGAACTGGTCCACTCGCACCCCGTTCGGGATGATCACAGCGTCACAGCCAAAGTGGTCCATGACAGTGCGGCGGGCCTCCTCGCTGACCGCGATCACCCCGGAGATCTTCTCCAACGAGGCCCGCACCAGCGGATAGGCGGCCCGCAACACCTTCGACGCGGTCTGGGACGAATGAAAGGTCGCGACCACCGGGCACTGGGCGTACATCAGGGACAGGATCGCCAAAGACGGCGTGATCGGCTCGTGGACGTGCAAAATGTCGAAACCGCCCTCGGCCAGCCAACGGCGGGCGCGCCGCGCGGTCAACGGCCCGAAGTTCAACCTGGCGACCGAGCCGTTGTACCGGATCCCGACTGTCCGGCCGGCCGGTTCGACATAGGGCGGCAGCGGCGTCCCGTCGCCGGCCGGGGCCAGCACTGAGACAGCGTGGCCGCGTGCGATCAGTTCCGCGGCCACATCGCGGATGTGGAACTGGACGCCGCCGGGCACGTCGAAGGAATACGGGCACACCAGCCCAATCCTCATGTGCTCGACCCCCTAACCCGCATCAACTTACCCGGATCCAGGTCGGCGATGAAGACCCGTTGAAGCATGTGCCAATCCGCCGGATGCTCGCGGATCTGCTCCTCTAGAACACTCACCCACTCCTGGGTCATCGCTTGGATGCCCTCAGCGCGCGGCAGATCGTCGCGGAACGCCACGGGCGGGCCGAAGCGCAGCACGTAGCGGGCGCCCTCCCGGTGCATCGAGACCGGCAGCAGCGGGCGGCCGGTAGCCAAAGCGAGCGCCGCCGGGCCCGCCCCGACCAGGGCCTTCTCCCCGAAGAGCGTGACTTCCACGCCGCGTCGGCCCAGGTCGCGGTCCGCCACGAGCGGCGCCAGCCAAGGCGTGTCCCCAGCGCCGGCCACCGCCTGGAGCATGTGGCGGAAGGCCGGCACTCCGGGCGCCACCGGGATTATCCGCATGCCCAGCGCCTCACGCATCGCGAGGTAACGCTGGAACACCTCGTCGTGTTCCAGCCGTTCGGCGAATGTGACCACCGGGGCCAGGTGGCGTGTCGCCCAAGCGCCGGCCAGGTCCCAGTTGCCCATGTGGGCCAGGGCGGCGACAGCTTGACGCTCCGCGCCGAGGGCCGCCTCCGCGACATCCCCGCTAACTGGGCGCACCATCCGCTGGATCTGAGCTTCGGACCAGCGCGACAGCTGGAACGCCTCACAGAAATAGCGCATGTAGCGGCGCATCCCCTGCTTTGTCAGCGCCCGGAGCCGGCGCGGCGAGGCCCCGGGGACCACGCGCGCCAAGTTGGCTTGGAGTTGGCGGACCCCTTTGCGTCGGCTGACGAAGGCGATGTCCGCGGCCACAGCGAACAAGGCGCGCGCCAACGGCGCCGGGATGCGGGGCACCACACGAAAAGCCAGCGCCGTCAGATTCACTCCGCCGCTCCGCCGGTCCGCGCCTGGCGCCACACCGCGGCGAGGCGCTGGCCCACAGTGATGAGGGAGCCCAACGCCACCAAGCCCAACCCCCCCGCCAACACCCACCAAGGCAAGCCCACCCCGGTCAAGAACGCGGCCACCAGGGTCGCGATCAAGCGGTCGGAGCGTTCGGCGATCCCCACGGAAGCCTTGTAGCCGAGCGCCTCCGCCCGGGCCCGGGCATAGGGGACGATCGCGCTGGCGGCGATCGCCGCGACCCCCGCCGCGACGCCGATCACACGCCCGGTCCGCGCCAAATAAACGGTCAGACCCGCGAGCATCGCCGCGTCGGACACCCGATCCAGCGTCGAGTCCAGGAACGCCCCGAAATCCGAAGCCGTCCCCTTGATCCGCGCCATGGTCCCGTCCAAGGCGTCGGTGGTGGCGAACAAACCCAACACCACCGCGCCCAGCCAGAGACGCCCCAATGGGAACAACGTCAACGCGATCACCGTGGTGACCGCCGTCCCCGCGACCGTCACCACGTTCGGGCTGACATGGCAGCGGACCAAGAACGCCGCCGGCCGGCCGAAGATCTTCTCCTCCAAGCCTTTCGAGTTCGCTCCGAGCATCAGACGTTCTCCCAAGCCTCAGCCAACGCCGCGCGGGTCTCGGCCAGCAGTTCCGGCAACGCCCTAGAGCGCGCGATCAACGGGAAGAAGTTCGAGTCCCCGAGCCAGCGCGGCACCACATGTTGGTGCAGGTGGGCCGCTATGCCCGCGCCCGCGACAGAGCCTTGGTTGAGCCCGAGGTTGAAGCCTTGCGGCCGCTTGGCGCGCTCCAACGCCCGGATCGCCCGCTGCGAGAACACGATCAGCTCCGCGGCCTCCGCGGGCGAGAGGTCGGTCAACGCCGGCACGTGCCGGTAGGGGCAGATCAGCAGGTGGCCGGGATTGTACGGGAACAGGTTCAAGATCGCGTAGACCGCCTCGCCACGCGCCACGATCAGCGCCGCAGGGTCCTCCCGGCCGGGCGCCGCGCAGAACGGGCACCCCCCCGGGGATTCGTCCGCGGGCCGCGCGTCGCCGTCCACGTAAACCATCCGGTGGGGGGTCCACAACCGCTCGAATCCGTCGGGCGCGCCCGCGAACGCGGCGGCGTCTTCCGCGGCGCACGATGCCGACCGGCTCGGCTCGGGCGAATCAGCCATTCGCCCGCCGTTCGATCACGTCGGCGATCCGCTGGACGGCATCGTCCACTGGGATGCCGTTGACCTGCTCCCCGCCGCGCAAACGGAACGAGACGGCGCCTTCGGCGACGTCCTCGGCGCCGGCGATCAGCGTGAACGGGATCTTCTCTGTGGCGGCGCGGCGGATCTTCTTGCCGAAGCGGTCGTCGGATGTGTCCAGTTCGACGCGGACGCCGCGTTCGCCGAGCCGGCTGAGCACGTCGCCGAGATAGGGCGCGAATTCTTCGGCGACTGGGATGCCGCGCACTTGGACGGGCGCGAGCCACGCCGGGAACGCGCCGGCGTAATGCTCGGTCAGGATCGCGAAAAAGCGTTCGATCGAACCGAAGAGCGCGCGGTGGATCATGACCGGGCGGCGCCGCGAACCGTCGGCGGCGGTGTATTCGAGGTCGAACAGGTCCGGCATGTTGAAATCCAACTGAATCGTGGACATCTGCCAGGTCCGGCCGATCGCGTCCCTGGCTTGGACTGAGATCTTCGGCCCGTAGAACGCCGCTCCGCCCGGATCAGCGCGCAGCTCCAGGCCCGAGGCGAGGGCGACTTCTTCGAGGGTGCGCGTGGATTCGCGCCAGACCTCGTCGGAGCCGACCGATTTCGCAGGGTTGCGGGTCGACAGCTCCAAATAGAAATCGTCGAGGCCGTAGTCGCCCAGGAGGTCCAACACGAATGCGAGCAGGGAGGCGAGTTCGTCGCGTAGCTGATCGGGGGCGCAATAGATGTGGGCGTCGTCTTGTGTGAAACCGCGCGCGCGGGTCAGGCCGTGGACCACGCCGGACTTCTCGTAGCGGTACACCGTGCCGAACTCGAACAATCGGAGCGGGAGCTCACGATACGAGCGGCCCCTGGCCGCGAACACCAGGTTGTGCATGGGGCAGTTCATGGGTTTCAGGTAATAGTCCTGGCCCTGACGCTTGATGTGGCCTGCCGCGTCGCGTTCCTCGTCGAGCCGCATCGGCGGGTACATCGAGTCCTTGTACCACTCGAGGTGCCCCGACACCTCATATAGCCGACCCTTGGTGATATGCGGCGTGTACGCGAAGTCGTAGCCGGCGGCGATGTGCCGCCGACGGGAGTATTCCTCCATCTCCATCCGCACAATCGCGCCCTTCGGGTGGAACACCGCCAAGCCGGAGCCGATCTCCTCCGGGAAGGAGAACAGGTCGAGCTCCGCTCCGAGCTTGCGGTGGTCGCGCCGTTCCGCTTCCGCGAGCCGCTCGGTGTAGGCGGTCAGCTCCTGGGCGGTCGCCCAGGCGGTGCCGTAGATCCGTTGGAGTTGCGGCCGCGTCTCGTCGCCGCGCCAATACGCCGCCGCGGAGCGCATCAGCTTGAACATGCCTTTCTTGATCAGTTTGGCGCCAGGGAGGTGCGGCCCGCGGCAGAGGTCTTTCCAGGCCGTGGTCCCGTCGGGGCGGAGGTTGTCGTAGATGGTCAGCTCGCCCGCGCCCACTTCGACGCCGGCGCCTTCGGCCGCGTCCTGGGGGTTGCCTTTGAGGCCGATCAGCTCCAGTTTGTACGGCTCCTCGGCGAGTTCCGCGCGCGCCTGCTCCTCGGTGACGGCCCGGCGCTGGAACGTCTGGCCCTGCGCGGCGAGGCGCGTCATGACCTTCTCAAGCTGCCGCAGCACGTCCGGGGTGAACGGTGTGGCCACGTCGAAGTCGTAGTAGAAGCCGTCTTCGATCGGCGGTCCGATGCCGAGCCGCGCCTCCGCGTCGAGCTCCTGCACCGCTTGGGCCAGCAGGTGAGCCACCGAGTGACGCAGCACCTTGAGGCCATCTGCCTCGGTTAGGGTGACCGGCTCGACAGTGGCGCCGGGCGGGATCGGACGGTCTAGATCCATCAGTTCTCCGTCGACCCTGACCACCACCACGTCCGCGCGGTCCGCGAACAGCTCGGCGCCTGTGCGCGGCGCCTCTTCGTTGGACACTTGCCTCTACCCTCCGGTTGTCGTTCTGCCTGGTCGAGCCTACCGCGCGAGATCGTCGAACTGTGGGCTGGAGGTAGCAGTTCCCGCCGCGGCGCTGGCTGGGGGACGGGACGGGGACGGGGACGGGATGGGGACGGACGGGACGGCATCGGGCGGCGGGCGCGGACCGACGGCGCCGGCTGGGGGGACGAGATGGGCACGGG
>JAITLE010000246.1 GCA_031278075.1 Bifidobacteriaceae bacterium
CGGGTAGACCTCCCAGGTGTCCTGGACGGCGCCGCAGTCCGAGGTGACGTAGCCGTCGAAGCCGTAGACGCGCCGCATCAGAGTCTCGACCGCGTACTTGTTGGCGGGCACCGGCGTGCCCGGCGTGCCTGCCACGTCCTGGTATGAGAGCTCGGCCTTGATGGTCGGCTGGGCCGCGACAGCGGTGTAGTTCGGGTCGACGTTGACCGAGTTGTAGCTCGTCATCAGGCCCTTGGCGCCGTAGTCTTCGACCGCGATCCCGAATTGGGCGGTGTAATACTCGTGGAGCGACCGATCGGTCAGGTTCGAGGTCCCGGAGTGCCGGTTGACCTCTGAGTTGTTCGCCAAGTAGTGCTTCGGGGTGGAGACCGCCTTCAGGTAGGAGTCCGTGGTCCCGCCGACCGAGTCCGGCAGCGATGTGTTGCGGTTGCCTTGCAGGCCCTGAGCGAATTGTCCGGCCAACTCGCCGGCCAGGAACGGGTCCTCGCCGTAAGACTCGTCGGCGCGGCCCCAACGCGGATCGCGGGCCAGGTTGATGGTCGGCGACCAGTACGTCGCGCCCATGCACCAGGTGCTGATGGTGGCGCCAGGGGCGTTCAGGCAGTCGTTGGTCTTGGCCCGGGCCTCGTCGGAGATCGCTGTGGTCATGGCGTGGACCAGGTCGCGGTCCCAGGTCGAGGCGATGCCTTGGCCCGTGGGGAACTCCGTGGCCGCCCCGACACGGGCGACGCCGTGCAACGCCTCGTTCCAGTAGTTGTAGGAATGGACGCCGAGACGCTCGATCGCGGGCGCCTGGTACGGCGCCATGAACATGCCGGTGAAGAACTGCGACGCCTTCTCCTCTTGGGTCATGCGGGACACCAGGTCCGCGGCGCGGACGTTGAAGGGCAGAGATTGGTCGAGGTAGGGCAGGACTGGGTCCGCCTGCGCCTCGTCGGCGCCCAGTGTGGGCGCCAGTCCGATGGCGACGGCGGCCGCCAGCACTGCGGCGTGGAGGCGCCACCGCCGCGCCCGTTTGGTTGATGACTTCATCGGTTCTCCTATGAACAGTTGGCTGTGGGGTACTGCCCTCGCGTGAGCCGCCTAGCGCTTGGCTGGTGGCCCCGAACTGTGGTTCTGGCGGCATGGCCAGGGGGCCCGGGGCTATTCAGACAAAGCGGCCGGCCGCTTCGCGAACGAATACGAGTATTCCTGGGTACGAGCCTCAAATGCAAGTCCTGTCCAGGTTGGAGCGGGCCGAAGGCCGTCTACGCGGGGGATTATGGCTGGTGGCCTGCGGTAGCGCCCGCCACGGAGCGTGGGCTGGGACCGGCGGCACGGCATCGTGCGCTGAGGCATTTGACTTCGGATGATAAACGTGACGGCTACCCGGATTCGGGGCAGCATTCAGTCACGGAAGGCAAGCTGACCAGGAGAATCGCGGCCGCCGGCGCCGCTTGGACGGACGCGGCGCTGGCGCCTGCCGGCGCCGCCCGCGCGACCGACCGCGCCGCCGCCTACGCCGCTGTCGGCGCGACCAGCGCGCCGCGGCGCTGAATGGCTCGCGTCAGATCGTTCGGGGCGCCGGTGATCGCGGCGATGATGTCCTCGTAGCTGGTGTCGCGCATCTGGCCCTCGCCGTTGATGCGGCCGTGACGCATGATCACCACGCGGTCGGCGACAGCCTGGACGTCCGCCAAGGTGTGGCTGATGAACATCACGCCGTAACCCAGATCGCGCAACCGCTCGATCAGATTGAGCACCTCGGCGGTCTGGGCCACCGAAAGGGAACTGGTCGGCTCGTCCATGATGAGCAGGCGGGGCGAGCCCAACAACGCGCGCGCTATCGCCGTGATCTGCCGCTGGCCCGCGGAAAGAGTGGAGACCAAAGTGTGGACGGAGGGCAGACGGGCGCCTAAATCGGCCAGCACTTGGCGGGCGCGCAGCTCCATCTTCTCCTCGCTCAACACGTTGCGCCGGGCGAGCTCCCGCCCCAAGAACATGTTCTGCATAATGGTCAGGTTGTCGCACAACGCGAGTTCTTGGAAGACCGAGGCGACGCCCATGTCTTGGGCGGCCGACGGGTTCGGGATGGTCTCGGGGAGCCCGTCCCAATAGATTTGGCCGGAATCCGGCTGGTACAGCCCGGCGATGGTCTTGGCCAAGACGGACTTCCCGGCGGCGTTGTCGCCCACGACCGCCACGACCTCGCGTGGGTAGATGTCGAAGTCGATCTGGTTCAGAGCCTTGACCGAGCGGAAGGCTTTGCTGACTTTGCGCAGCGCCAAGACGGGCCGCCGGGCCGATGCCGTGTGGGGGCCCGCAGCGTTCCGGGACCAGGTCGCGTTGCTGTTGTTCTTCATACCGTCACCTCTACTGACTTGGTGGGTAGTTCGACCGCGTCGATCGCCAGGGCCGCCGCGCCGAGCACCGCGGCCTCTTCGCCGAGCGCCGAGAGCTGGATTTGGGGCGGGTCGAGCGGGTTGTGCAGCGCCAGGCGCTCGAAGGCGGCTTGCAGCGGCATCAGCAGGAGCGGCCCGGCGGCCGCCAACTCGCCGCCGACCACGATCATCTCGGGGTTGATCGTGTTGTACAGCGCGGCCAGGGCGACTGCCACGTGGCGGGCGGCGTCGCTGATCATGCGGGAGGCGCCCAGGTCGCCCTGCTTCGCGAGGCCGATCACGTCGCGCAGGGTGGCGGGGCCGACCGCTTGTTCGGCGGCGAGTCCGATGGCCCGGGAGTTGACGACCACCTCGAGGCAGCCGCGGTTGCCGCAGCGGCACAGCTCGCCGTTGTCGACCACGCGGATGTGGCCGATCTCTCCCGCCGCGCCGGTGCCGCCGCGCAGCACTTCCCCGCCGATGTAGATGCCGGCGCCCACGCCGTGTCCCACGGAGAGGAACGCGGCCGATTGGACGCCGCGGGCCACGCCCTGCCGCGCCTCGCCGAGCATGGCCAGGTTCGCGTCGTTGTCCGCCACGACGGGTTTGCCCAGACGTTGCGCCATCGATTCGGCGATCCGGACCTCGTCCCAGCCGCGGAGCAGCCCGGGCACAGCCAACATGTCGGTCTTGCGGTTGTAGGGGGCGCAGATCCCGAGCGCGGCGCCCACCAGTTCGCCTTCGGGGGCGCCGATGCCGTCCAGCATGTCCGCGATCAGCTGCGCCGCGCGGTCCATGCCCGTGTCGGCGCGGTGGTCGGCGGCGAGCGGCATCCGCTGGGCTGCGACGACGGTCATCATCGGATCGGAGAGCACGACGCGCAGCGCGCGCGATGAGAAGTGCAGCCCGGCGACCAGTCCGAGTTCCCGCGAGAACGTGACCTGCAACGCCCTGCGGCCGGAGCGGATGACCTGCTGGGTGGTCACGACCCCGTTCGCGACCAACTCGCCGACGATGGTCGAGACCGTGGCGGCGGACAGTCCGGTGGCGGCTGAGAGTTCTACCTGGGTCATGCCGCCCAAGCGGCGTATCACGTCAATGATCAACCGTCGGTTTGTCTCGCGGATTGAAGTCTGCGGCCCGAGTGGGCCTTTGGGCATGGCCACCAGGGAATTCTACCAAAGTGTTGAATTAGTGCGCCGAAGTAACAATTGGGTAACGATGCGCCTTGGGTTCGGGCGGCGAAGCCAAGGTGGGGTAGCGTCCTTGCTGATGCCG
Source organism: Bifidobacteriaceae bacterium (assembly GCA_031278075.1). GTDB lineage: Bacteria > Actinomycetota > Actinomycetes > Actinomycetales > WQXJ01 > JAIRTF01. The sequence continues at coordinate 3,639 of JAITLE010000246.1, forward strand.
CCCCCGATGTGGCGGGCGGCGCGCCAAGCCAACGGCCGAAGGAGCGCCTGAGGCCGCGCAATCGATAACGAAGGGAGACCTGATGGGACTGCGTAAGTCTGCGGCCTTGCTGGCCGGTGTGGCCCTGGCTCTGACCAGCCTGGCAGCCTGCGGAAACGAGACCAAGAACGACGCCACCCCGACGGGCGGCGCCACGGGCGCCACGGGCGCCGTGAACCCGGATGCGGGTGACACGCTGGTCGGCATCACCATGCCGACCGTCAGCCTGGAGCGCTGGAACAACGACGGTAGCGAGCTCAAAGCCAAACTCGAGGCGATGGGGTACAAGACTTCGCTCGAATACGGCAACGACCTGCCCGAGCAGCAAATCCTGCAAATCGAGAACCAGATCAACGCTGGCGCCAAGATCCTGGTGATCGCGTCCATCGACGGCAGCTCGCTGGGCACCACCGTGGCCAAGGCCAAGGCGGCGGGCATCACGGTCATCGGCTACGACCGCCTGCTCCTGCAGACCGGTGACATCGACTACTACGCGACCTTCGACAACTACCGTGTCGGGCAGATGCAAGGCGAGTACATCGTCGAGGCGCTGGATCTGGAGAACGCGGCCGGCCCGTTCAACTTCGAGCCTTTCGCGGGCAGCCCGGACGACAACAACGCCGGACTGTTCTTCAAGGGCGCATGGGACGTGCTGAGCCCCTACGTCGACTCCGGCAAGCTGGTCATCCAGTCGGAGACCGGCAAGAAGGCCACGGGCAACTGGCAGGACATCGGCATCCTGTCCTGGAAGTCCGCCACCGCCCAGTCTGAGATGGAGAACCGCCTCAACTCGTTCTACCGCGACAAGAAGGTGGACGTGGTGCTCTCGCCGAACGACTCGCTGGCCCTGGGGATCGCGCAAGCCCTCGAGACCGGCGGCTACACGGTGGGCGGCGACTGGCCCGTGCTGACCGGGCAGGACGGCGACATCGCCAACGTCAAGAACATCTTGGCCGGCAAGCAGTCGATGACGGTGTGGAAGGACACGCGTGACCTGGCCGCGGCCGTCGCCGACATGGTGGACCAGATCGCCAAGGGCGAGACGGTGACGGTCAACGACACCACGACCTACGACACTGGCGTCAAAGTGGTTCCGACGTACCAGCTCGATCCGAAGGTCGTGACCAAGGACACAGTCGAGACCGAGTTGGTGGGCTCCGGCTTCATCGACGCGGCCGATCTGCAATAGGCGCTGACCGCGCCAACTGAGTCGCGCCGCGCCCCGGTCCGAGCATGATGGCCCGGGGCGCGGCCGTCCCATGTCGGTCGAATCCAAGGAACCAACAAGATGCAAGACACCCCAATTTTGTCCATGGAGTCCATCTCCATGGAATTCCCCGGCGTCAAGGCGCTGTCAAATGTCACCTTCAAGGTGAGACAGGGAGCGATTCACGCGATCTGCGGTGAGAACGGGGCCGGCAAGTCGACTTTGATGAAGGTCCTGTCCGGCGTCCACCCCCATGGCTCCTATAGCGGAGACATCACCTTCCAATCCAGTCCGTGCCATTTCCGGAGCCTCAGAGATTCCGAACGCCGCGGCATCGTGATCATCCACCAAGAACTGGCGCTCATCCCGTTTCTTTCCATCGCGGAGAATATCTTCCTGGGCAACGAGCAGGCCCGGGCGGGCGTGATCGACTGGAGCAAAGTCCAACAGCGTGCTGGCGGTCTGATGCGACGCGTCGGCCTGAACGAGCATCCGATGACCCGGATCGTGGACATCGGCGTCGGCAAACAGCAGCTCGTGGAGATCGCGAAAGCCCTGGCCAAGCGTGTCGAGCTGTTGATCCTCGACGAGCCGACGGCGGCGCTCAACGACGAGGACTCGGCCCACCTGCTCGGCTTGGTGCAGCAACTGCGGGACCAGGGAGTGACCTGCGTGATCATCTCCCACAAACTGAGCGAGATCATCGGGATCGCGGATTCGATCACCGTGCTGAGGGACGGCGAGGTCGTGGAGACGCTCCACGCCGCCGACGGTCCCATCACCGAGGAACGGCTGATCAAGGACATGGTGGGGCGGGAGCTCAGCTCCCGCTTTCCCGACCACGTGTCCAACGCCGGCGAGGAGGCCTTTCGGCTGGCGGACTGGACGGTCTACCACCCGATCGACACAGAACGGAAAGTGGTCGACGGCGCCAACCTGGTGGTCCGCGGTGGCGAGGTGGTGGGATTGGCCGGATTGATGGGATCGGGCCGCACCGAGATGGCGATGAGCGTGTTCGGGCGCAGTTACGGGACCAAGATCAGCGGCCAGCTCTACCTGGGCGGCAAACCTGCCGAGACCAAAAGGGTGTCCGATGCCGTCGCCCAAGGCATCGCATATGTCTCGGAGGACCGCAAGCGGTACGGGCTGAACCTGATCCAGTCGGTGCGGGAGAACATGACCGTCGCGGCTTTGCGGAACCTGGCCAAGGGAGGCGTGATCGAGGCGGCCGCCGAGGCCGCCGCCGCGGAACGCCTGCGGCGGGAGCTGACCGTCAAGACGCCGTCCGTCGAGGCGCCGGTGCTGAAGCTTTCCGGCGGCAACCAGCAGAAGGTGTCTTTGGCGAAGTGGGTCTACACCGACCCGGACGTGTTGATCTTGGACGAGCCGACCCGTGGGATCGACGTGGGCGCGAAGTTCGAGATCTACACCATCATCAACCGCTTGGCCCAACAAGGCAAAGCGGTCATTGTGATCAGCTCCGAGCTGCCCGAGCTGATCGGGATCTGCGACCGGATCTACACCATTTCTGAGGGGCGCATCACGGGTGACGTGGCACGCGCTGACGCCACTCAGGAACACCTGATGAAACTCATGACAATCGAGACGAAGGATCAAGTCTGATGGCCTCCATCAAAGAGAGCCTGAGCGGCAAACTGCGGCAATACGGCATAATCGGCGCGCTGGTCGTGGTGGTGGTGATTTTTGAGATCATGACCAACGGCCGGCTGCTGCTGCCCGACAATGTGGCATCCCTGATCGGCCAGAACGCGTACGTGCTGATCCTGTCGATCGGCATGGTGATGGTGATCATCGCCGGCCACATCGACCTGTCGGTCGGATCGCAGGTGGCCTTCATCGGCGGGGTCCTGGGCTGGGCCATGTACCACTGGCGCTGGCCGTGGCCCGCGGCTGTGGCGCTCGCGCTGGCCATCGGCTTGGCGGTGGGCGCTTGGCACGGGTTCTGGGTGGCCTACGTCCGAATCCCGGCGTTCATCGTCACACTCGCCGGCATGTTGGTGTTCCGTGGGCTCGCGATCGTCATCGCCGGTTTCACCATGGCGGGCTTCCCCGGCGGTTTCGTCAAGATCTCGTCGGGCTCGTTGCCCCACTTCTTGGGCTACGCGGGGGATTTCGACGGGGTGACCATGATGATCGGCGTGGTGGGCGTGGCCGGAATGGTGTTCGCCCAGATGCGCAGCCGCGCCACCCAAGTCAAACACGGGATCGCCCCCGAACCGATGGCGGTGGCCGTCATCCGGCTCGCGGTGATATCCGGGCTGGCCCTCTTCCTGACCAGCCTGCTCGCGCGTTCGAGCGGCGGCACCCCGATCCTGCTCGTGATCGTGGGCGGCCTGATCCTGATCTACAGCTTTGTGCTGAACCGCACAGTCTTCGGCCGTCACGTCTACGCGATCGGCGGCAACCTGAACGCCGCGATCCTTTCTGGCATCAACACCGCGCGCACCAACTTCGTGATCTTCCTGCACATGGGCATCCTGTGCGCCATCGCCGCCGTCGCCGTGGTCTCGCGCGCCGGCGCCGCGACGGCGGTCGCGGGCGCCAACTACGAGTTGGACGCGATCGCCGCCTGCTTCATCGGCGGGACCGCGGTGACGGGCGGCATCGGGCGGGTCTCCGGGGCTATGGTCGGCGCGCTGATCATGGGCGTGCTGAACATGGGCCTGTCGATCTGCGGAGTGCCGTCAGCGTGGCAGCAAGTGGTCAAGGGCCTGGTGCTGCTCGCGGCCGTCGCTTTCGACCTGGTGTCCAAGCGTCGCTCGAAGGTCGCTTGACGCCGCCCCACCCCAAGATCACCGGTCGGTCGCGCTCGTCAGCACCATCCGAGCGTGGCTGACCGGTCGGGCTCGCCTCCGGCGCGAGCGGTCGGCGGCGCGCGGTTCGGGGCGTGGCTGGGCCGGTCGGCATCGTGCGACGTCGGTGGAAGGTGGTAGGTTGCCAAAGGCTAGGCAACGCCGCCACAACCGAAGACGCGTCACCAAGAGGAAGGGCTTCACATGGCCGCAGACAATTCATCCTCCGCCCAGTCCAAGTCGGCTGCGCCCGTGAACGACCCGGGCAAGATCCGCAACGTGGTGTTTGTGGGATCTTCCGGAGCGGGAAAGACCACCGTGGTGGAGGGGCTGCTGCTGGCGGCCGGCGAGATCGGCCGGGCCGGCTCTGTGGCGGAGGGGACGACTGTCACCGACTACGAGGACATCGAACACCGCACCACGCGGTCCGTGGGGTTGGCGCTGGCGCCGCTCTCGTTCGGCGGGGTGAAGATCAACGTCATCGACTCGCCGGGATACGCGGACTACCTGGGCGATCTGAGGGCCGCGATCCGTGGCGCCGACGCGGCGGTGTTCGTGATCAGCGCGGTCGACGGCGTCTCGGGCGCCACCCGGCTGTTGTGGGACGAACTGGCACGCGAACGCATGCCTCGCGCAATCCTCATCACCAAACTGGACAACCCGCGCGCGGATTACGACGCGGTGGCTGAGGAATGCCGAGCCGCGTTCGGCGACTCCGTCCTCCCCATGATGGTCCCGATTTACAAGTCGGAGGCGGAGATCGGCGCGCTGCTCGACATCCTGACCGGCAAGGTGGTCGACTTCTCAGGCGGCAAACGCGAGGCGCGCGAGGCCGAAGGCGAAGAGATCGGCAAGATGGAACGCAACCGCGAGGCCTTCATCGAGTCGCTGATCACGGAGTCCGGCGACGAGGACCTGATGGAGGCGTACCTCGACGGCGGCGAATTGGACGGCGAGGCGCTCAAAGCGGACCTCCAAAAGGCGATGGCGGCGGCCTCGTTCTTCCCCATCATGCCGATGGCGGCGGCCGGCGGGATCGGCAGCCAGGAATTGCTTTACCTGATCCGTGACGGATTCCCGAGCCCTGTGGTGGCGGAGATCCCCGAGGTCACGGATGCGTCCGGGAAAGTTGTCGACATCCACTGCGACCCGAAAGGGCCGCTGGTGGCGGAGGTCATCAAGACGACGCAGGATTCATATGTGGGCCGCATCTCGATCGTCCGCGTCTTTTCGGGCACTTTGCGCGCGGAGTCGCAGGTCCACGTCGAAGGCGTGGGCGCGGGCGCGGCGGACGACGCCGTGCGCCACTCCTCCAACGAACGTGTCGGCACGCTCACCTCGCCCTTGGGCGCCAAACAACGCCCTGTCCCGTTCGCCGTGGCCGGCGACTTGGCGGCCGTGGCGCGGCTGGTCGGAGCCGAGACCGGGGACACGCTCTCCGACCCGGCCAAACCGCTGGTGGCGCAGCCGTGGATGGCGCCAGAGCCGATGCTGCCCATCGCCATCAAGGCCGCCAACTCCTCCGACGAGGACAAGCTGGGGACTGGTTTGAACCGGCTGGTCAGTGAGGATCCGACGCTGCGGGTGGAGCACAACCAGGAGACCCGCCAGACCGTGCTGTGGACCATGGGGGACGCCCACGTGGATGTCACCTTCCAGCGGCTCGCGGACAAATTCGGTGTCAAAGTGGACCGGGTGCCTTACCGGGTGCCGCTGCGTGAGACCTTCAGCCAGAAGGTCCAGGCCGAGGGCCGGCACGTCAAGCAGTCCGGCGGCCACGGCCAATACGCCAAATGCCAGGTCGAGGTGGAGCCGCTGCCGCCCGGGAGCGGATTCGAGTTCTTGGACAAGGTGGTGGGCGGCGCTGTGCCGCGCCAGTTCATCCCGTCCGTGGAGAAGGGTGTGCGCGCCCAGATGGCGAAGGGCGTGCTGGCCGGGTATCCGGTGGTCGACATCCGCGTCACGTTGTTCGACGGGAAGGCGCACTCGGTCGACTCGTCCGACGCGGCGTTCCAGATGGCGGGCTCGGTGGCCCTGCGCGAGGCGGCTCGGAAGGCGGGCGCCATCAGCCTGCTGGAGCCGGTGGTCACGCTGTCGATCCTGGTGGACGACGAATACGTGGGCGCGGTGATGTCCGATCTGAGTTCCAGGCGGGGCCGTCTGACCGGCAACGAATCCGTCGCGGGCGGCCGGACCATGGTCCGGGCCGAGGTGCCCCAGTTCGAGGTCACCACCTACGCCACCGATCTCAGGTCGATGTCGCGGGGGACCGGTTCGTTCTCCAGCGAGTATCTGGGCCACGAGCCGATGCCGCCGCACCGGGCCGAGGCCGTCATCAAGGAGGCGGCCGAGGACAGGCGGTGACGCTGGCCGCTGACGCGTGACCAGGCCGACGACTGGCCCGGGCGCCGCGGGCTCGTGTGGCCCGGACGGGGCCGCCGGGGCAAGGTGGTATGAAGGCGGAGAATCGGTCCGGCGACCTCGCGAGCCCAGATAGGTGGATAGGCGAGCCTAACCTAAGTGATGTCACAGCCTTTGGGTAGGCTTGCCGACGTGTTCAAGTATCTGCCGGTCATCGCGCTGGGCTGGGCCCAGGGCATGGCGCTGGCGGCCTTCTACATCACCGTAGGCGCCGAGGCCGACTCCGTCCTGGCCGGCGGCGCCGAGGCCCTCGGCCTCGGATCGATCATGCTGCTCGCGCTGTTCGGCCTGGTGGCGGCCCTGGCGGCGTGGGGTGTGCCGTTCCTGGCGGCCCGCGACCAAGCCGCCGACGAGTCCCATGAACGCCGCCGCGTCTTGGCGCACGTCTTCAAACTCGGCGTGGCGGAACGCTCCCGCGAGCGCACAGGCGCGATCGTGTCGACGGCGACCGACGGCGTGGAGCGCGCGGCGGCGTATCGCGGGACCTTCCTCGGCCCGATGATCGGCTCGATGACGGCCCCGATCATCGTCCTGGCGATGATGGCGGTGTGCCTCGACCCGGTGGTGGCCGGTTGGACAGCGCTCGCGCTCCCCGTCATCCCGGTGGCGCTGGGCGGGTTCCAGGCGGCCTTCCGTGGCGTCTCGCGGCGCTACCGCGAGAACGGGCGGCTGTTCTCGGCCAAGTTCCTCGACGCGATCCAGGGCTTGCCCACGCTGCGCCTCCTGGGCGCCGAAAAGGACCACGGCCGCCGGCTCGCCGCGGCCGCCGAGGATCTCCGCCGTCACGTCATGCGGCTCCTCGCCGGCAACCAGTTGATGCTGTTCGCAGTCGACTCCCTCTTCTCGCTGGCGTTCATCGCCTCAGTCGCCGGGTTGACGCTCTGGCGGATCGGCCAGGGGCACCTCTCGCCCGGCCAGGGGCTCGCGTTGGTGCTGTGCGGGACCCTCCTGCTTGATCCGTTGGACCGGATCGGCCAGTTCTTCTATATCGGGATGGGCGGCATCGCCTCCGTCAAAGAGATCAACGCCCTGCTCGCAGAACTCCCAGCGGTCAGCGATCCGGCCGACGCGGTTCCGGGCGCGGCGGCCCCGGCCAGCGACCAAGCCCGCGGCGGGCCGGCTGCGGCCGCGGTCCAGTTCCAAGGTGTCGACTTCGCGTACGGGGACGGGCCCGTCGTCTTGGACGGGATGGATCTCGAGGTGGCCCAGGGCGAACGGATCGCCCTGGCCGGCCCCTCCGGCGCGGGCAAGACGACCATCGCCGAACTGCTGCAAGGCAATCTGCGGCCGGACCGCGGGACCATCCGACTGTTCGGCGAGGACGTCGCGACCAGGCCCCTCGCCTGGCAACGGGCTCAACTCGGCGTCCTCGCCCAGCACACGTATTTGTTCACGGGCACGCTGCGGGAGAACCTGTTGGTGGCAGATCCAGCGGCCGATGACGTCCGCCTGCGAGACGCTCTCGCCGCCGCCGACCTCGCCAGCTTCGTGGAGGAGTTGCCGCACGGCCTCGACACCCCCGTCGGCGAACGTGGGCTGGCGCTGTCCGGCGGTCAAACGCAGCGGTTGGGGATCGCTCGCGCGTTCCTCAAGGACGCGCCTATTCTGCTGCTGGACGAGCCGACCGCCCATGTCGACCTCGCCTCTGAGCGGGCGATCCTCGCCGCGCTGGACCGCCTCGGGCGGGACAAGACCGTGGTGGCGATCTCGCACCGCCGGGCCACTATCGCCGGCGCCGACCGTGTTGTCGAGGTCCGCCGATGACCCCGCCGGCCCCGAGTTCGCCGCCTGCCCCGGATTCGCCGTCGGCCCCGGATTCGCCGTCGGCACCGGATTCGCCGTCGGCCCCGGGTTCGCCGTCGGCCCCGGGTTCGCCGTCGGCCCCGGGTTCGCCGTCGGCCCTGGGTTCGCCGTCGGCCCCGAACTGCCCGCCCGCGCCGCTCGCGGCGGCGGCTCCGAGCGCCGCGGCGGCCACCGATCCGGCTGCGCCGCTCTCGGAG
>JAITLE010000118.1 GCA_031278075.1 Bifidobacteriaceae bacterium
CGGTCTTGACCCCGACCGTGACCCCGTCCACGCGGGCGCGTCTCCCCGTGCCCTCCTCGGCCGCGCGGATCATCATCTGCCGCAGCGTGTGCGCGTTCGTCTGGCTGAGCGGCCGCCCCGCCTCCTCGGCTGTGACCTCCTTGACGACCTGCAGATCCGCGTCGCGCTCGGAACGCACCAGATGCGGCGCCATCATTCGGCCGCCGTTCGCGATCGCCGCCGCCACCATGGCCATCTGCAGCGGCGTCACCCTGTCGTCCTTCTGGCCGATCGCGGACATCGCCAAGCTGGCCTGGTCCAGGCCGGTCGGGAAAGTCGACGGCGTCACCGTCAGCGGGATCGCCAGGCTCTGGCCGAAGCCGAAGCGTTCGGCCTGCTCCGCGATGACCGCCTCGCCCAGTTCCATGCCCAGCCAACCGAACGCCGTGTTGCAGGACACCACCAGGGCGTCGGCCAGCGTCATCTCGCCGGAGCTGGAACAAGACGAGTCGCCGAAGTTGGTCAGCTTCACGGAGCTTTGCGGCAGGTCCAGCTCCCGCGGGGCCTCGAGTTCGCTGTCCGCCGTGAACTCGCCCGACTCGAGCGCGGCGGCGGCCGTCACAAGCTTGAACGTGGACCCCGGCGGGTACAGGTCGCCGCTGATCACCCGGTTGTGCAGCGGCCCCGCCGGGTCGGTTTCGAGGGCCGCATAAGCCTCAAGCGCCCGCGCGGGATCGTGGACCGCGACCGTGTTCGGATCGAACGAGGGCTTCGACACCATCGCCAAGATCTCCCCGGTCTTGGCGTCCAACGCGACCGCGGCGCCTCTCGTGTCGCCCAGGGCGTCCCAGGTGGCCTGCTGGACAGCCGGGTCGACGGTGACCTCGACGGCCCCGCCGGTCGGCTCCGCGCCGGTGAAAAGGTCCCGCATGCGGCCCCACGCCGAGGAGAGCGAGTCCGCTGTGCCGGCCAACACCGCGTTCTCCTCCGCCTCCAGCCCCGTCAGCGACCCGACCACGGTCAGGTAGCCGGTGATCGGCGCGTACAACTCACCCTGCGGGTACGCCCGCTGATACGAGTAGTCGTCGTCGACCTTGCTGGAACTCGCGATGATCTGCCCGCCCCGGGTGATGATGGGTCCTCGGTCACGGTCGAACGAGTCATAGAACGTGCGCGAATTCCTCTGGTCGGCGCGCAAAGTCGAGGCCTGCCCGAACTGGATCATGGTGACCGCCACCAGCAACGCCAAGAACATCCCGGCGACCACCGTCGTGACCCGTCTGATCTCGTGGTTCATCAGCCCCTCGCCGCCTCGGCCGCCGCGACGGCGGACAGGTCGATCTCCGATGTGGCGGGTGGCGGGCGCCGGGCGCCGTCTGAGATCCGCAGCAACAGCGCGACCACCACCCAGTTCGCCAACAGCGCCGAGCCGCCGTACGCGAGGAACGGGGTGACCAAGCCGGTCAGCGGGATGACGCGCAGCACGCCGCCGGTCACCACGAACAGCTGGAACGCGAGCGTGAACGAGAGGCCCGTGGCGAGCAGCTTCCCGAACCCGTCGCGGACACCGATCGCCGTCCTGAAGCCCCGTTCGACTAGCACCAGATACAGGACCAGCAGCGCGACCGCACCGGTCAGCCCCAGTTCCTCGCCCAGCGCCGTGAAGATGAAGTCCGAGTAGCCCAGCGGCGTCAGATCGGGCCGCCCGCGCCCCCACCCGGCGCCGAACAAACCCCCGTTCGCCAAGCCGAACAAGCCGTCCACCAGTTGCCCCGAGCCGCCCACGGCGGTGTACAGATTGTTGTCGAAGGGGTGCAGCCAGATCTCCAGCCGGTGCTGCACGTGCGGGAACACGCGGTACGCCAGCACGACCCCGACCGCGAACAACCCGACACCGATCACGATCCAGGACGGCCGGTTGGTGGCGACATAAAGCATCACCACGAAGACGCCGAACAGGAGCAGGGAGGTGCCGAGATCCCGTTCGAAGACGAGCACGCCCAGCGACGCGACCCATGCGAGGAGCAGCGGGCCCATGTCTCTTAGGCGCGGCAGCTGAAGACCCGCGATCTTCGGGCCGGCCAGCGCCATCGCGTCCCGGTTGGTCACGAGGTATCCCGCGAAGAACACCACCAGCAGGATCTTCGAGACCTCGGCCGGTTGGATCGACAGCCCCCCGATCCGCACCCAGATGCGGGCGCCGCCCGATTCCACGCCGATCCCCGGCAGGAGCGGCGCCGCCAGCCCTATCAGGCTGAGGAGCATCGCGGTGTAGGTGAAACGGCGCAGCAGACGGTGGTCCCTCAGGCAAACCACCACGAGCACCGCGGCGGCGACCCCGAGGACTGTCCAGGCCAACTGCTTGGGGGCGATCGCGTAGCCCGGGTTGGCGCCGACCTCTTGGTAGCGCAGCGCCAAGCGGTAGATCATCGCCAGGCCCACGCCGTTGAGGAGGACCGTGACCGGGAGGATCACCGGGTCCGCGTACGGCGCCCGCCACCGGACGGTGATGTGCGCCGTGAGCGCCAGGGCGGTGAAAGCGCCGCACTGCCAGGCCATCCGCGCGGGGAGACGGCCCTCCACGGCGAGCGCCACCTGCGCGTACGCGAAGAACGACAGCGCCAACGCGAACAACAAGAGGAAGAACTCGACCCAGCGGCCCGGTCTCGCTCCTCCCGGCAGGACTGTCGCCATGGCGCGGCCCCGCCTAGGCCTCAGCGCTGGGCGTCGCGGAGGGCGTGGGGGATGGTGTGGCGCTGGGCGTCACGGCGGGCGTGGGGGATGGCGTGGGCCTGGGCGTCGCGGCGGGCGTGGGGGATGGTGTGGCGCTGGGCGTCGGGGTGAGGTGTGCGGTGCGGTCCAACTCGGATTGCTGAGCGGCCTGGGTCAGCCACGCCCGGGCCTCGTCCTTGGTGACGTTCCGAGTGGCGTTCTGCTCGATCTGCTGCCGGTACGGCTCGGTGAAGTCCCGTTCCAGGTCGAAGTCGGTGACCTCGTCCAGATGAGACAGCGCCAGGCCGAACACCTCTTGGGGGATGCCGCGGTAGATCGCGGCCGCGCCGTCCGCCGCGCCCACGAAGTACTGTTCCTGGGACCAGCGATACGCCCAACACACCCCGCCCCCGGTCGCCGCCAACGTGACGATTAGCAGAAGGAGCACCACCAGGCTGCGGCCGAGGCCGCGCCGTCGCGGCCGACGCTTGCGCCGCGCCGCCCGGGACTGCGGCGCCGCGTCTTCTGCGGCCTTGGCCGCTTTCGCGGCGGCCGCCCGGGCGAGTGATGCGGCTTTCGCCGCGGCGCCGCTGCCTCCCCGGGTGGGCCGGTTGCGGTCCACCGCGGCGGCGCCCGCGACCTGCGCCGCGGTCGATGGCGCCTCGTCGGCCGGCAGATCGTCCAAGTCCAGCACGTCCGCGACCACGCAAGTGATGTTGTCCGGCCCGCCGCCGCGCAGCGCCAACTCGACCAGCGCGTCCGCGCATTCGTCGGGGTCCTTCTCGTCGATCAGGGTGCGCGCCAACGTCTTGGCGGACACCACGCCGGACAATCCGTCCGAGCACAGCAGCCAGCGGTCTCCCACCTCCGCTTTGCGGACCGAGATGTCGAGGCCGCTTGACAACTCGACATCGCCCAACACGCGCAGCAACAACGAGCGCTGCGGGTGGCGTTCCGCCTGCTCCGGCTCGAGCTTGCCGACGTCGACCAGGTACTGCACAAACGTGTGGTCGACAGTCACCTGCTCGAACACGTCGCCGCGCAACAGGTACGCGCGCGAGTCGCCGATATGCCCCAGGATCAGACGGTCCCCGGTGCGCAGCAGGGTGGTGATCGTTGTGCCGAGCCCGGCGAGCTCCGGGTCCTCTTCGACGCGCTGCAGCAGCTCCTCGTGCGCGCCCTCGACCGCGCCTTCGAGCGCTTCGGCGCCCTGGTCCGCGGTGGGGGTCTCCTCGTCGAGTTCCGCCAGGTGGGCGATGGCGACCGAAGAGGCGATGTCGCCTCCCGCGTGGCCGCCCATCCCGTCCGCGACCACCAACAGGTGCGGGCCGGCGTAGGCCGAGTCCTGGTTGTTGGCCCGGGTCAGCCCTATGTCGGAGCGCACCGCGTAGCGCAAAGCGATCGTCACGCTACCTCAGCACCTCCAGGGTCGTGTTGCCGATCTTGATCGACTCGCCCGCGCTCAACTCGCGGGGACCAGTAATTCTCTCACGGCCGACGAACGTGCCGTTGGTGGAACCGAGGTCCTCCAGCGTCCACCCGCCCAAGCGCGGCACGATCTGGGCGTGACGCCCAGACGCGAACTCGTCGTCTAAGACCAGGTTCGCCGTCGAGGATCGGCCTATCACGACAGGCGAACGGGTCAGCGGCAGAGTGGCGCCTTTGAGCGGCCCGGTCTTGACCACGAGCTTCGTCGGCGCTCCCGGGCGGGTGGGGACGGGCGGAGGCGCCGGCGCCGCCGCCAGGCCAGCCGCGGCGGCCAGTTCAGCCGGCGGTGGCACCCTGTTCAGGCGTCTGCTCCCCGCCGACGGCCGCCGGCCGGAGCCGCGCCGCGTGATCGTGGTGCCGTAGACGTCGCGTCGGAGTGTCGCCAAAGCCGCGATCACGAACAGCCACAGGACGAGCAGGTAGCTGAGGCGAAGCAGCGAGACGGACAGCTCTCCCATGTATGAAGCCTAAACGCGGCGCCTAGATCCCGGCGCCAGGCCCCAGATCGCTCGACTCGCCCGTCCAGAACACGACGTGGGTCCGGCCGACGGTGATCGTGTTGCCGTCCACCAACAACGCGTTGGTGATCCGATGGCCCTCGACGAAGGTGCCGTTGGTGGAGCCCAGATCGGTCGCGACAGGGCCGTCGGCGGTCAGGCGTATCTCGACGTGTCGCCTGGAGACGCCTGTGTCCTCGACGATGATGTCGGCATCGGACCCCCGGCCTATCACCGTGACTGGACCCGTCAACAGATACCGCTGGCCGTCGATGTCGACGATCGGGTGGCGGGTCGACGCGGGGGACGGCCCGGCGGGCGCGACCGCTCCGCGGACCGTCTCCGAACGGACGTGGAAGACGCCGACCTCAAGGTCCGGGTCTTCCTCGAACGTGACGGAGACCGGCCCGACGAAGGCGTAGCGCTGGGACGCCGCGTGCTGCGCGACGCCTTCTTGGAGCTCTTCCCCCATCGCCTCGGCGCCCCAGTCGAGGATGCGGTCGAAGTCTTGGGGCGAGAGCTCGATCACGAATTCGTTCGGGACGACGGCGCGGCCGCGAGCCAACACCGCGGCCTTCTCGTCCAGTTCGCGCCTGAGCGCAGAAGCCAGGTCCACAGGTTTCACCTCACTACGTGACGCTTTGGCGAAGGCGCCATTGACCGCACGCTCCACGCCCTTCTCAAACCGGTCGAGGAATGCCATCCGTCAGCCCTCCTCCTTGCAACGGCTATCCAATGGTAACGATTCGCCCCCGCCGGCCACAGGGGGCAAGCGGACTTGGCGGGCCAATCTGTGTTCCACCCTAGACGGTGATCCATGCTAACCTCATGCCTTGCGCGCGAGTGGCGGAATAGGCAGACGCGCACGGTTCAGGTCCGTGTGCCCGCAAGGGCATGGGGGTTCAAGTCCCCCCTCGCGCACACTTTGGTCGGTGGGACCCTGTCAGGAGCAGGCCTTGCGGAACGTGCCGTCGGGGTTGGTTCCGAACTCCTTGTGGAGGCGGATCGTCTCCGAGATGCAGTAGTCGTAGCTCAAACGGTTCGCTGGGTTGTTGAGTTCCTCGCACGGCCACTTGTCCCACGTCTTGAACAGGATCACCTCGCCGCTGGTGAACTCGGTGACCAGTCCGGCGATGAAGGTGATCTGTTCGTCGGGTTCTCGTTTGCCGTTGTTGTTGGCGTCGATGTAGTAGACGTTCGGACTGGGTGTCTTGTCGAGCTTCCAGAGCGGCGGCGGCTGGACCCCGTTCGAGCGGTCGCCGTCGTAGTCGATCTCCAAGATTTTGTCCCACGCCTGGTCATCCCAGTAGGTGCACCACATGTAGCGTTCCTTGGCGAACCAAATTGGGCGTTCCGCGGTCTCGTCCTCCCGCCCAGACTTGCCGTAGTTGCCGGCATGCTGCCCGAGGGCGCCCTTTTGGTTGTAGCCGATCCCGCGTGTCCGGCCGTCCATGGTCCACCAGATGATGTAGCCCTCGCCGGGTTGGAAGTCCGCGACCTGGGTGGCCATTTTGACGGGCGTGTTGTCCACGTCGCGCAGGATCTCGTGGCCCTCATAGGAGATCGCCGGCATGCTCCACGCCCACAGGTCGCCGTCCTCGGTCAGGACCACGGTCGCGGTGTAGCCGCAAGACAGGCCCACAACCTTCGGGGAGATCGGCGCGCCGGAGGCGTCGTAGCCGAGGCCGAAGTCGACATAGCCGGGAGTGCGGGCGCACAGGAGGCGGTCCGCGGACTTCTTCTGCTCACATTTGCGGCCGAGCGCCGCCCAATCGTCCTCGTCTTGGCCCCAGGTCAGGACCCTGCCGGTGGACAGCAGCGCCGCCCCGAAGCCGATCCCGCTGTGCACCTGGACGATGTATTCCTCCGCGTTGTTGCGCCGGAAATACGGCTCCAACGCGACCGACCGCGCCGCCCGGACCGGGTTGCGCTTGGCTTCTTTCCGGGTGAGGCGCATGTTCGGCCTGGGCTGGTCGTCGCGGTCCTTGGTGCCCGGCGCGATCCCGGAGTTGGTGGTCGGCTGATCGCCCAGCGGGCGCTCCCAATCCTCTAAGAAGCCGTCCGAGCCCCCGCCGAAATACCACACGTCGCCGTTCGCGAGCAGCACCCAGAACGTCGAGAACCCGCCTTCGATCTGGACGGGCCGGTTGGTCGGGTCGTCGTCGATCGACGGCAGATCCTGGACCAGCTGCGCGCCCGGGTAGTCGTTCTTCTCCGGCACCACGTCGGGGGGATGCGGGCCTCCGCCCTTGTTCTCGCCCCAGGACCAGATCGCGCCGTCTTCGCTGATGCCTGCCCCCGCCACGTCCGTCATCGACAGCTCGCGGATGCCGCACAGCTCCTTGCCGCCCTCGTCGTAGCGACCGCCGATCCGGACCTTTTGCGGCGGCGTGGAGTGGTGGGTGCTGATGTCGACCTGACGGCCAGTGCCGTTGCGCGTGCCCCAACGGCCCCAACCCCACACGCAGCCTTCGGTGTCGATCACGTTGTAGTCGTAACTGCCGGCCGCCATGTCCACGATCGAGCCCTGTGGCAAGCCCTCGACCAGGGCCGGCGAGTAGTTCAGGTATTCGGACTCTTTGATCGAAGAGTTCGGGCCGCCGGACGCGCCGTGATCGCCGAGGCCCCAGATGAACGCGTAGCCGCCTTCGACGGTGAGCCCAGCCCTGACGGACCTGCGGTCCTTGCGTTCCCGCGGCTCGACCTTCGTGATGTTGCGGTGCATCACCGCGGGCGCCGCGGCGGTGACGGCGTCCTGAACGGCGGCGGCCGCGCCGCCGCCGACAGGGGCCGCGCCGTCCGGAGCGATCAGGGCGAGTGTCGCCAGCGCCATGGCGGCGCCGGCGCCGGTCAAGCGGCGCCGCCGCGCCCCCCTAAGCATTGTCCTGCTCCGTCGAAAGCGCCGTAGGCGTCAACGAATAGGTGCGCCCCTTGACGACGAACTTGGTCGTGTCACTGGCGTCGGTCAAGCCGCCGCTCAGCGTGTCAGCCGCGGCCTGCACCGACAAGTCCGCCACCAGGAAGATGCGGGCGTCTTGAGCTTGGAGCCGTTCGACATAGCCCAGCGCGTTGTCCCAGGCGCCGACCAGCTCCAGCTCGAAGCCGTGTTCGAACAGCCCGGTGGGCGGGGTCGGGATCTCTGGCGGCTTGAAGCCGTCAGGTCCGTCCGGCAACGAGTTCACCAAGCTGATCTCCACCGGGGCTTGCCGCGTCGCCTTGGTCAACTGGACGCCTTCCGCCTCAGCTAGGGCGTTGAGGTAGCGGGTGAAGTCAGCTAGCTGCTCGTCTGTTGGGAAGCGAGCCGTCTCCGCGGCCAACTCCGCCCTGAGAGCGTCCATGTTCGCGGCCTGTTCGGCGAGCGCCGCCAATTCGGCCCGGGCCTTGTCGTTCGTGATCCGCAGGGTCTCAGCCGCCTCCAGGGCTTCCGCCCTGTCCTCGAGGGTCGGGGCGTAGAACAGGAAGTAGGCGGCTGCGAGCAAACCTATGGCCAGCGCCGCCAGCAGGGCCACAATCGGTGATTCCGTTCGCTTGATCATTCTCCGGCCTCCTCGCCTGCCAACCATTGCGTGAACGACTCGGGCAGCGCCCGGCCACTCAACCCTCGCAGATTGATGTTGACGGAACAAGTCACGTCCCAAGATCCATCGGCGTCATCCTGGGTCAGCTGCGCGACGGTCCAGTCCGCCATCTCCATCCCGGGCGTCGCGTTCAACGTGTCGATCCATTCGGCCAACCCGACGAGCGTCGGCACCCGCAGCCGCAGGATGATCACGCCGACCCGCCTTGGCGCCAGCGGGTTCGCCGACTCCGACATCGCCTCGGTCGCAGTCATCCCCGAGGATCCGATCGCGGTGACGACCGCCCCCTCCGGCTTCGACTTGAGCAGTTCCGTGAGCAGCACGGGCCACGCGATCTCGTAAGCCATCGAGGCGGTCAACGCCGCTTGCGAGGCCGCGATCCGATCCTTCAGCTCTAAGAGTTCGGTGTACTGTTCGCGGTCCCGCTTCAAGCTCTCCGCCGCGGCTTGTTCGTCAGCCAGGGCACGTTCGGCGGCGCCGCGCAGCGTCATCACGCCGACTTGCCCGATGCCGATCGCCGCCACCGCGCAGACCGTCACCGCCCCAGCCATGTTGCGGCGGACGCGGCGTTGGCGGGCGGACGCGACTGACGGCGGCAATAGGTTGACGCAGGCCAGCCTTGGCCGTCCCGCCATGCATAGGCCCGCGGGTGTGGCGAGTGCGCCGGCGGTTGGTGGATGGTCGCGCATTTGAGGGGTCGTCCTTACTTGGTGTCTATTGGGTTGGTTGTCGGTCGGTGGCTTTGAGGGTTGTCACCGCAGGGCGGGGGGCGCGTCTGTGCGCTCCACCCAGGTGATGACCCACGTGCCGTTCTTGATTGGGGAGAACAGCAGCGGGGAACTCTTGGTGAGGCTTTCGTTGTACGTGTATTCCTTACGGTAGCCGCTGTACAGGGCTCCTGTCTGGTCATCGTGGTAGCCGACTATCCCGCGGAAGCGCTGTGCGATCGAGCCGTACAGCTTGAGGGTGCCCAGCGGGCCGCCCTCTTTCCAGTTCTGCAGGCCGAAGCCAGCGGTCTCGGCGTACATGGCGGCGTCGATCCTAAGCACGGTGGTGTCGCCGTCGTAGTCGTGGTTCTGGGTCCATGTCGGATCACGGCCGAGTTCGGCTGCGGTGGACCAGATGTAGCGGCCGCCGGAGGGCGTGGACGTGTGGCTCACCATGATCGGGTTGTAGATCTCGATGGAGCCGCCCGAGATGACGCCCAAGAGATTCGTGGCCGGGTCCTCGGCGACCAGGTCGCCGGTGATGACGACCGAGCCGTGCGCCGCCACGGTCACGCTGGCGCTGAAGCTGCCCTCGACGAAGAGATTGCCGATCCCGTCCTGTTTGGACGGCAACGTCATCGCCTTCTCGTATGTGTACTTCACGCCCGGTCCCGCTGCGGCGCCCGTGTAGGTGCCGAGCTGCAGCCCGTCGCCGATGGCGCCGGACGGGATCATGGTGTGCGCCACACCAGAGCCGGCCACGTCCACGTAGATCAAATCGTCCGCGGGGATGTCGACCTCGACGCCGCCGGAGCTGGCGAGCGCCGCCGGCGTGCCGCAGCCCGGACGGTTCGTCACGGTGTGGCGCGACCAGACGCGCATCTTCGTGCCGTCGAAGACGATCCTGGTGGGGCCCTGATAGAGGCAGCCCCTGCCGCCCTGGGTCGCCGCTTCCCGCGGGTCGTCGGTGCTGGGGAGCTGGAGCGGCCCGTCCCGGTAGGTCGGCATCACGCCGAAGTCGGCCGTGCCGTCGACACACCGGTTCCAGGTGGCGGGGTCAGCCGCTTGAGCGCCTTGGCATTTCGGGTCGAAGGTGGAGAACCGGTCGGTGAATTTAGCGCCGGACGAGCGGATCGTGTCGTTGGAGTGGACCGGGCCGTCGATCACGTCGCCCGCCACGAAGTCCGGCACAGCGCACTCGAACGACAGCCCCTTGTTGACGTAGGTGCGCCGCACGGGGCTGGTCGGGCTCATCTGCCACTTGTAGCCGAGCTCGTTGGTCCCGCCGGCCTGCGTGCCCAGCGAATAGCCGCCGCCGCAGCCCTGCGAAGTCAGTTGGTTCGGGCCGTAGACGCTCTCCGCCGGGTCGTTCGTCCAGGTCCGGTACGTGGTGTAGTCCGTCGGGTCCGCCAACTCGTAGTCCGTGAAGTAGAGCCATTTGTCGGACGCCTCCCGGCCGACGTAGCCCTTGAGGGACCGGACGACATCGCCCGCCCGGCCTGTCGAGAGCACCTCCACCTGCTCGGTGATGGGTGAATACGTGGTGATCGCGAAGTGGTATTCCTGCCGGTCGCCGATGCTCTCCCACTGGACTGCTGTGCTGTCGTTCCAGCCACACGGTTCCGCGAAGTAATCGCCTTCGGGGCCGCCGGTCGCCTCGTCGCGGCAATACGGATCGGACGGGTCGGAGACCTCCGAAAGATAAGTCGGGTCGCCGCGCAGCTGCGCCAGCAGGTCGCTCAGGCCCGATTGGGCCGCGGCCAGGGCCAGGTCGGTGTCTTGTTGGTGCCGCGAGTACTTGATCGACTGCGAGAGGAAGGCGAACGTCCCGAGCACTGTGACCATGATGACCACAGCCGCCACCAGCACCACGACCATCGTGATGCCGGCCTCGCCGGAGCGGGCCGGGACGGGCGGACGGGAACTCCGCGGAAGCGTGACGCCAGCCATCAGATCCGGCTCCATTCGTTGATGTGGTAGTAGCGGTAAATGGTCGACTCGACTTCGCGGCCCGCCACGGTCGAACCGACGGTGACGCGCAGCTCCAAGGCCAAGATCCGGCCGAAATCGGCCGAGACCTGGTGTTCGGGCTTGGTGATGACGCCGGTCTGGGCGTTTGGGGCGCCGCCCTGTTGCACGTGGTACGTGAAGATCGGCTCATCCTGGCGGACGCCACGCGCCACGGGCATGTCCTCGAAGAGCGCCGCCGGGCAGTTCAAAGCGCCGTAGTCACAGAACGTCGACGTGCCGGCGACCAGCTCTTTGGGGCTCTGGACGCAGCGGTGCAACGTGCCCGGATCGGCCTCGCCGGACCAGCACTTCTCGCCTAGCTGGATTGTGATCAAGCTCAGCGCCCCTTTGCCTCCCGCGGAGTCCAGCGGCAGCGCCGAGGTGAATGAGACCTTGTTCGGCTCGGCCACCTGGACGGCGCCCTTGTCGGACAGTTTCAGCTCGTCGGCGAGAGGCGCGGTGGCGTAGGTCAAAGCCTCGGAGAGCCAGACGCTCGCCTTGCGGATCTCGGCCGTCTGGTTTTCGCGGACGAGGTTGACGGCATCGTTCCTCAACACGTTCACGGTCACCGCGGCGAGCAAAGCGAACACCGTGGCGCCGATCGCGATCACCATGATCAGCTCGGTCAAGGACATACCCGCGTCGCCGCGTCCTGAGGCGGCCTCCTGACGTTCGATCATGCTGCGTTGACCTGCACAGTCTTGGATTCGCCGGGGCCAAGTTCGACAGTCACCGGCGCTGAGCCGCCGGCTGTGACGAAGTAGGTCCCTGGGTAGACGTTGCCGAACTGGGCCAGGCCGACCGCGTCGAGAGTCGCCTGGCGGGCGCCTCCCAGCGTGCCGGAGGCGGGTTCGATCTGGGCCGAGAACACGCCCGAGATGTCGCCGGTGACCAACACGGTCACTTGGGCGGCCCGGTCGTATGGAGGGAACTCGACAATTCTGGACGCGCCGGGCAGGACCTCGGTCACCTCCATGATCGGCGTCTCGGCGCCGCCGGGGGTGATCCACGTGCCGGACTGGCCGCCCAGCAGCCGCACGGTGTACGTGGCGCCGTTGGTTTGCGGGGGCGTGACCTCGACCACCGCGCAGCCTTTCGAGTTGGTCACCACCGGGCCAGGGGGGCCGCCGTGGCCCAAGACCTCGACCCGGACACCGGCGCGGGCGGCGCCCGTGGCGCCAGCCACCCCCTCGACGCGGATCGCGAGCAGCGCCCGGGCCGGGTCGAGACCCAACGTCTCGCCGCGCCGGGGCGGGAAGAACTCAGCGGCGACGTGTGGCCGCGTGCTGGCGCCCATGCCTTGCCACGTCACGGTGACCGTGACCAGCGTCCCGTAGACCTTCTTGTCGCCGATTGTCTCGCTGTCGCAAGCCGAGCCGGAACTGGCTTCGCGGAGTTCGGCGCGACGCTCGACCCGGTAGGTTTGGCCGTTCAACGCGAACGCGAACTCCGGATCACCGGAGTCGAGTTCCGCCGGGAGGTTTGGATTGACCGCGAGCCCAGCGTCGCGCAGCGCCCCGGAGCCGCGGCCGTCGGTGATCTCCTGGGACGCCAGATCAAGCTCGCGCTGAGCGAGCGAGCTGGCTGCGGCGCGGGCGCGACTGTCGCGGCTGGTCCGCACTCCGCTGGAGAGCAATAGGCTGGCGGCGGTCACGACTGTGGCCAACAGCGCCACCGAGACGATCACCTCGACGAGTGAGGCGCCCGTGTCGAAAGCGCGGCGCGGCCAGCGGCCTCTTCCGCTCATTTGAAGCGATCTCCGATCTTGGTTTGGCGTGGGGTTTCAGTTGCGGCGCGATCCGCAGGGAGCCCCGGCCGTGATCGTGCCGGACAGCCAATGTAGGAGAGGCCGGCCGGGCGTGCCACATCGCGAGCGGGGCTTTTCGCGCTCGGCGGAACGATTGGGTTTGACGTGCTCGGCCGGCGCCAAGGGCCCCGAATCATCCACAGGCTTTTCCACAGAGGCGGCGCTGTCCCAGCAAGAGGTTGTGGACAAAGTGCGCCGACCTGTGGACGTTGTGCGTGGCGATCGGTGGATAACCCATTTCACCTGCGGAAACAGGTGATCAGGCCGGAACGGGCGAAAGAGTTGTGCTGTGGATAAGGCCTATGAGACACTCTGGCCGCGGTGGCGGACCGCATCCGCCCGCGCTTGCCCGGTCAAACGCTCATATTGGCCGCGGCCGCCTCGACGACCTGCGGTTTGATCAGGATCCGGTGGTGGCCCAGACCGTGTGTGGTGACGAGGCGGACACCCGGCCAGCGCGCCTGGATATCCTGCGAGACGCTGTACGGCGACTCCTTGTCGGCGTCGTCGTGGATCACCAGCGTGTCCGGCAGCCGCCCGGTGGCGCCCATCGCCGCGATGTCGAAGTCCGCCAGATGGCCCTTGGCGCGCCGCTCCATCTCCTCGACCAGCATGCGTGCCGCCCGTCTCCCGAAGCCCAGCGACCGCGCGAACTGGCGCGCGACCTGCACCATGTCCGGGCTGGGCGAGACGAGTGTGAGCCGCTCGGGCGTCATCCGGCCGCTCAGGTAGGACCGACACACCGCCGCGCAGCCGAGCGAGTGCGCGATCACGCCGTCGGGTTGTCCGAGCTTCGCGGCCAGAGCGTCGAAGGAACGCATCAACTCCCCGCCGGACGAATGCCGCGCGCCGTCGATCCCCGGCCCCGAGTCGCCGTGGGACAGCGCGTCCGCCGCGACCACCCGGAACCCGGCGTCCGTCAACGGCGCCACGAAAGCGGCCACCTGCCCACGCCACCCGCCCCAGCCGTGCATCAGCCAGATCGTCTTCGGGTTGTCCGATGCCGTGCCGACCGCCTCAGGACCGGAGAAGGGTTCCCAAGTCTCCACAGCGAGCGGACTGGTCAAACCCACGTCGATCATCTCGATCCGGCCCAGCCACGGCCGGTTGTCCTTCCTGCGGCCGGGGTTGCCCGGCAGCTTGCACCAGACGCGAGCCGCGGCTTTGCCCGCCAATCTGGGTGTGACCAGCCCACCGCCCACAAAACCGATCCAGCCCACCGTGCGGATCAGTCGCTTGCGCAGGGGCGGTTTGCGGCGTGGCGCCTCGGTGGGCAATCGGACTTCAGGCATGCAGCCCAGGTTAGCGTCACGCCAGATAGTAAGGTGGCCCGATGGGCGCGCAGCCGCTAGAAGACCCGCTAGACCGGACCCGCTTCCCGGTGGACCCGTGGGCGCTGGTCGAACTCCGTCAAGACCTCGGCGATCTGGGCAAGACCGAGACGTTGTTCGCGGTCGCGAACGGGTACATCGGCCTGCGCGGCAACCCCGAAGAAGGCAGGGTCGCCCACGAACACGGCGCCTACGTCAACGGCTTCCACGAGACCTTCAGGATCAGGCACGCCGAGGACGCCTACGGCTTCGCGACGGCCGGCCAGACAATGGTCAGCGTGCCGGACGCGAAAGGGATCCGGCTCTACGTCGACGACGAGCCGTTCCTCGCGACCGTGGCGGACCTGCCACGCTACGAGCGCCGCCTCGACTTCCGGGCTGGGACGTTGGCGCGGACGCTGACGTGGCGCACGGCATCGGGCAACACGGCGCAGATCGCCACGACGCGGATGGTCTCGTTCGCCGAGCGACACCTCGTGGTCATGACATACGAGGTGACGTTGCGGCGAGACGCGCCGCTCACCCTTGTCTCGTTGGCGATCAACCGGCAGGACGGCGAGGACGAATACCACGTGTCCGGGCCGGACTCCGGCGTGCTCGGCTGGGACCCGCGCAAAGCGGAGACGTTCCGGTCGCGGGTCTTGCGGCCGGAGCTGGCGAGTCTGGACGAGGCGACCGGCCGGATCGCGCTGGGCTACCGGGCGACGAACTCCGGGATGACGGTGGCGCTCGGGGTGGACCACACCCTCGAGACGGAGTGCCCGTTCACCCGGCAGGACAAGGTGACGGACGATTTGGCGGAGACCCGGTTCACTGTCGCGGCGCGGGCCGGCGCGCCGATCCGGCTGGTCAAACTGGTCGCGTACCACACATCCCGCGGCGTCCCGCCGGCTGAGCTGGCCGCGCGCTGCGACTTGACGCTGGACCGCGCGCGGCGCGCCGGGCTGGACAAGCTGCGCCGGGACCAACGTGAGTTCTTGGACGATTTCTGGGCCAGGTCGGACGTCGAGGTGCGTGGCCAAGGCGCCACCCAGCAAGCGGTGCGCTGGAACCTGTTCCAGGTGCTGCAAGCCGCGGCGCGGGCGGAGGGCGCCGGGATCCCGGCGAAAGGCGTGACCGGCTCAGGCTACTCGGGGCACCACTTCTGGGATTCCGAGATCTACGTGCTGCCGTTCTTGACCTACTCCTCGCCAGGGTGGGCGCGGAACGCGCTGCGCTACCGGCACACCATGCTCGACGCGGCCCGGCGACGGGCGCGGGAGCTGTCCGAGGGCGGGGCGCTGTTCCCGTGGCGGACCATCAACGGTGAGGAGGCCTCGGCGTTCTACGCGGCGGGGACCGCGCAGTACCACATCGACGCGGATGTGGCGTATGCGCTGGTCCAGTACGTGTCAGCGACAGACGACTGCGATTTCTTGGCGCGCGAGGGGATCGACATGTTGGTTGAGACCGCGCGGATGTGGCAAGGGCTCGGGTTCATGCGGGCGGACGGGTCCGGCGGGCCGGCCGAGTTCCACATCCACGGGGTGACCGGCCCGGACGAGTACACGGCGGTGGTCAACGACAACCTGTTCACGAACGTGATGGCGCGGTTCAACCTGCGCGCGGCGGCGGCCGCGGTGCGGCAGATCGAGCGCGCCAACCCGCTCGCCTACCGGGAGGCTGTGGCTCGGCTCGGCTTGGCCCCGGAGGAGGTGGCGGATTGGGAACGGGCCGCGGCCGCGATGCACATCCCTTATGACGCGGCGCTCGGGATCCATCCCCAGGACGACCAGTTCTTGTTCAAGGAGCTGTGGGACCTCGCCGCGACGCCCGCAGACCAGCGTCCGCTGCTCCTGCACTACCACCCGTTGGTGATCTACCGCTTCCAAGTGTTGAAACAGGCCGATGTGGTCATGGCCGAGTTCTTGTGCTCCCACGAGTTCACCGCGGAACAGAAGTTGGCGGACTTCGACTATTACGACCCGTTGACGACGGGGGATTCGTCGCTCAGCGCTGTGGCGCAGGCGATCATGGCCGCGGAGGTGGGGTATCAAGAGCTGGCGCAGAAGTATTTCGCCGCGGCTTTGTACGTGGATCTGGACGATTTGCATGGCAACGCCGCCGATGGCGTGCACGTCGCGTCCGCGGGCGGTGTCTGGTCCACTCTGGTGTGCGGTTTCGGGGGGATGCGGGATGGTTGCGGCAGGCTCTCATTCGATCCACGGCTGCCCGAGCTGTGGGAGGGGATCACCTTCCAGCTGGCCTACAAGGGCGCCCGGTTGGCGGTCGAGTTGACCCAGACGGGGATCCAGTTCACCCTGCTAGCCGGCGCCGCGGTGGAGGTCTGGGTCCGGGGGGAGCCTGTGCTGGTGACCGCGGGCGCCGCGGTCTCCGTGCCGCCCGCCGGGCAGGGCCCGCGTCTGATCGGCGCGCCGACCGCGCGGGACATCGCGGGCACGCGGCGCTCGGACGGGTCGGTCATCACGGCATCGGTCCCGCCAGCGGTGGATCCGGCGCCGCCGGAGTCGGCGGCTTAAGCGGCCTGATCGGCGGCGTGGTCGGCGGCGTGGTCGGCGGCCCGGGCGGCCTGGTCGGCGGCCAGGTCGGCGGCGTGGGCCCGGGCGAGGGGCGGCCCAGCCGGGCGGGGGCTGGGGGACGGCGGGGGCGGAGGTGGGGCTGGGGGGGGGCCGGACGGCATCGGGCGCTGGGGGCTCACGCGAGTGCGCGCTCTAGTTCTGGTTCTTGCATCTTGCCGATGCGGGTCGCGCGGAACCTGGACCAAACCACGGGGCCGATCGCGATCAGCCCGGCGATGATCGCCAGGAGGATGCGGAGCGGGTGGTTGGCGTCCTCGGCGAGGGACATTGTCACAACCAACGGCGCGATCAACACGCTGACCAGGTTCATCACCTTGATCAAGGGGTTGATGGCGGGACCGGCGGTGTCCTTGAACGGGTCGCCCACGGTGTCGCCGATCACCGCGGCGGCATGCGCCTCGGAGTTCTTCCCGCCGTGCCACCCGTCTTCGACCAGCTTCTTCGCGTTGTCCCAGGCGCCGCCCGCGTTGGCGAGGAAGACCGCCATCAGCAAACCCGTGGTGATCGCCCCGCCGAGGAACCCCGCCAACGGGCCCACGCCCAGGCCCAAGCCCACCGCCACCGGTGCGAACGCCGCGAGCATGCCGGGGGCCACCAGTTCACGCAACGAGTCGCGGGTGCAGATGTCCACCACCTCCGAGTAATCGGGTTTGACCTCGCCGGTCATGATCCGCGGCTCGTTGCGGAACTGGCGGCGCACCACCAGCACGATCGCGCTCGCGGCGCGCGTCACCGCGTCGATCGCCAGACCCGAGAACAAGAACACGGTCGCTGCCCCCAAGACCACTCCGACCAGCGTCAACGGATGGATGATCGAGTACTCGCTCATGGCCGCCACCAGGGCGCCGCTGGCCAGAGTGTCCCCGATCGAGGCGAGAGCCTGTTTGACCGAGTCGTTGTAAGAGCCGAAGAGCGCCGTCGCGGCGAGGACCGCGGTGGCGATCGCGATGCCTTTGGTGATCGCTTTGGTGGTGTTGCCCACGGCGTCCAGATCGGTCAAAGCGGCCGCGGCCGCGCCGGACACCTCGCCGGACATCTCCGCGATGCCTTGCGCGTTGTCCGAGACCGGCCCAAACGTGTCCATCGCGACGATCACGCCCACAGTGGTCAACAACCCGCACCCCGCCAACGCCACCAGGAACAGCGCCAGCGTGATGTTGCCATCCGACATCAGGAACAGCGCGCACAGCGCCGCCGCGATGGTGCCCGCCGTGTACACAGCCGACTCAAGCCCCACGCCGATCCCCGACAGCACCACTGTCGCCGGGCCAGTCGTCGCGGTTTTCGCGACATGTCGGGTCGGTCGCGTCTCCGTGCCGGTGAAATAGCCGGTGATCCACAAGATCAAACCCGCCAGCACGATGCCGACCAGCACAGCCCCGACGACAGCCCACCTCGGGTTGTTGCCCGCGAGGTCCGCGAGCTCCGGGTTGGCGAACGCCTCATAGTTGTCAGGGAGATAGGCGAAGGCGGCGCCGCTGGTGGCGACCGCCGCGATCAGCGCCGAGAGGTAGAACCCGCGGTAGATCGCTTTGAGCCCGGATTCGCCGCGGCGCACTTTGGTGATGAAGACGCCGATCCCGGCCGTGATCGCGCCGATAGCAGGCACGATCAGCGGGAACACCAGCCCCTGCGCGCCGAAAGCGGCCTTGCCCAAGATGAGGGAGGCGACGAGCGTGACGGCGTAGGACTCGAACAGGTCCGCCGCCATGCCGGCGCAGTCGCCCACGTTGTCGCCGACGTTGTCGGCGATGGTCGCGGCGTTGCGGGGGTCGTCCTCGGGGATGCCCTGTTCCACTTTGCCGACGAGGTCTGCTCCCACGTCCGCGGCTTTGGTGAAAATCCCGCCGCCGACCCGCATGAACATCGCGAGCAGCGCGGCCCCGAACCCGAACCCCTCCAACACTGCGGGCGCGTCGGTCTGGAACACGATCACGACCGCGGCCGCGCCGAGCAGGCCGAGTCCCACTGTGGTCAGGCCCACCACCCCACCGGTCTGGAAGGCGATCGCGGCGCCGCGCTCCCGGCCGTCTTCGCTTTGGGCGGCGGCCGCCGCCACTCTGACGTTGGCACGGGTCGCGAGCCACATCCCGAGGTACCCGATGCACGCCGAGAACGCCGCCCCGGCGGCGAAAGCGACAGACCGGCCGACCCGCACTTCGACGTCGCCTGGCAGGAAGGCGAGCAAACCCATCACCACGACGGCGAAGCCGCCGAGTGTGCGCAGCTGGCGGCGGAGGTAAGCCGCCGCGCCGGCCTGAACCGCGGCCGCGATCTCTTGCATCTTCGGCGATCCGGGGCTTTGCGCTAAGACTCGCGCCCTGAGCCCGGCCGCCGTTCCCAGGGCCGCGAGCGCCACCAACGCCACCGCCACGGCGATGACCATGCCGGATGTGCCGAGGCCAGGGGCCGCGTCAGGGCCGGCTGCGACGACTGGCGCCGCGATGGCTGGGGTCGTGGTGGTCAGTGTGGTCATCTTCTGCGACTCCTTGCGGCCAGGTCTGCGATGACCCGACTGGGGGCTTGGGCATGGACGTTGGTCCTATATTAGGGGACGTCGCAAGCGCCCGCCGCCCGCGGTCAGCTGATCTGGAGCTGGTTCAGGAGGTGAGCGTGTAGACCGGCAGGGCGGAGTTGTAGGCCGGGTAGGCGGCCTTTTTCGAGTCGCCCGAGACGAATCCGATGGCCACCTGGCCGGTCAGGCCGAGCTGATTGAGGGGGATCACCGCTTGGACCTGAGAGGAGGACTTGGCGACCGCCACTGACCCGAGTTGGGTCCAACTCCACGTGTTGGCGCCGCCGCTGTGCGCGTACAAAGTGGTGTTCTCGACCAGGCGCGTGATCCCGGGCGTGGTCCAGTTGTAGGTGTAGCCGCCCGCGGCGCCCGTGACCAAGAAGAACTGCGACTTCCGGTTCAGGCCGGAGCCGCTGACTGTGATCGTCAAGTTTGTCGAGTCGTTGGTGACGGACATGGTCAGGCCGTTGATCGCCGGCCACGTCACCACTGGAGCGGTGGTCGGGCTGGGCGCGGGAGTCGGCGTGGGGCTCGGGCTGGGTGTGGGGCTTGGGCTGGGTGTGGGGCTCGGCGTCGGGCTCGGTGTGGGAGTCGGTGTGGGCGTGGGAGTCGGTGTGGGTGTGGGCGCCGGCGCGTCGAGCGCGGCCGCCTGAGCTGCTGTGATCTGGGCGAATCCGGCCACAGCGTGCCCGGTCGAGCCGCTCACCGGCACTGTGGCCAAAGCGTTGCGGCCCTCGCCGGCGACCCATGTCCCGAGGTTCGCCAACCGGATCGAGAACTTGGGTTCGGCGGCCAACGACGCATAAGAACTCGGGAGCGCCACGGAAACGGTCCACGTGCCCGCCGGCAAATCCGAGGGCAATGAGAAGTACCAGTCAAAAGCCAATTGGCCGGCCTGACGCGTCCAATCCCGCGGATCCACGGCCACCGGCGCGCTATAGGAACGCGACCCGTTGGTCAAGACCACTCGGACGTCGTGCGCTTGCAGCAGGTTGCCGAACCCGAGGTTCGCCAACTCCAAGTGGAGGCGCAGGGCGCCGCCAGCTTGCGCCTGCGTCGTGACGCCGACGCGGGTCGCCTGGAAGCGGTAGCCCAGCGAGGCCGCGATCGCGTTGAACGCCGTTTGGCCCTGCCAGGTTTGGGTCCGCCACTTCGAGAGCACCGCCGGGTAATACGACAGGTTGAGGGTTTGGGCGTGCAGCTGCGTCAGTTCGGATATCGCGTTCGCGGCGTCGGAATAGCTGGACAGCGCGCAGGACTCTCCAGTGAACGGCGCAGCCACCAGGTTGTCCGCCGCCCAAGCCAACTCTTGGGCTCGCGAGAACGCCGGATCGACATAGGTGCCGACATCGGTGCTGTCGGAAAGCAGGCAGTCGTCGTGATAGCCCAACCGGGAGGCGAGCGCCGCGCCCGATGCAGTGCCGCTCACCAGCGCTCGGATGAACATCGGTCGGCGGACTTCGATGGGCACGGCGGCGGGCGCCGCCGCCGCCAACGCCTCAATCACCGTCTGCTGCGCCTCAAGCGACGGCGGATCGCCGAAGCGGGAGTTGTGCCATTCGCCCCACGGCCCCAAGAAGCCGGCCTGGATGGCGATTATGAGGTCTTCGTTCTCAACGAAGATGGGCGCGAGCTGGGCGATATGCGATTCGATGCGGGACAGCTTGGTCGGCTCTGGCTTCGACTTGCCGGCGAAGTCGTAAGCGGCCCGGAAGATCACCGAGATCCCATACTGGCGAGCTGAGGCGAAGGCGGCCCGGATCTCCTTCAGCTTGGCCGAGGAGATCGCGGCCGCCGTGAACGACTTCAGGTTGACCGTCATCAACGCCACGTTGACGCCCTCTGCGGCGAGAGTCGCGTAGCCCGTCTTGGAATCGGATGGCACTTCCATGTACCAGCCGCGGCCTGGATTGGCGATGGGCGCCGGGTCCGGCGTCAGCGCCGCATAAGTCATACCCGCGGCGCTCGCGGCAGGGGCCGCTCCGGGCGTCAACAGAACTGGAATCGCGACGGCGGCGGCGGACAGACAAACGGCTAGTTTTGATGCGGCGCGCATCGCTAAATGCTACCGCTGGGGCGATGAGCCCGACAGGGCAGGAGCCATCCATGCGGCTGCCGGGGACGGGTTTGACCATTCCTACACTTCTCCCGCCAGAGACGAGAAGTGTAGAGTTCCGCGCCCGGCGCCACGGCGCAGGTGGCGGCCCGAAACCGGCCGTGGAGGTGTTTCCGCAGGTCAAGAGCCTGTGCTGGTTCTGG
>JAITLE010000270.1 GCA_031278075.1 Bifidobacteriaceae bacterium
CGGCGGAAACCGAAGAACCGGGGGCGATCGAGCGGAACGCGGGGCCGGGGCCGGCGTACCGGGGGCGATCGAGCGGAACGCGGGGCCGGGGCCGGCGTACCGGGGGCGATCGAGCGGAACGCGGGGCCGGGGCCGGCGTTCGGGGGGAGTTCCGGGGTTTGGCTTTGGGGGCTGAGGCATGGTGGGGAATAGGAGGGGTGCGGGCGGCGTTCAGATTAAGGTGAGACGCCACTGGAGATCTGGGCCTAGACGGGGACGGGCTGTGGCGGCGGGCGTGATGGGGGCTTTGCTTGCCGCGGGAGCGGCGCTGAGTGTTCCGGCCGACGCCGCGGGGCCGAGCGACGGCTCCACCGTGGTGTTCAAGGTCAATTCGACGCAGTTCCATGTTGACGACTCCGATTGCTGGAGCGGCCCAGTTTGCACGCTGAGCCAGGCGCTCTGGGACGCGGCTTTAGTCGGTCCCGACCTCGACCTGCGGATCGAAGCCGACGTGGATGGCGTGATCGAGTTCCCGACAAATAAGACCTACCTGCCGGTGGGCGACCAAATATCGCCTTGGGACAAGAAGGGCGCGGCCTTCCATGTCGAACGGCCGATGGAAATCGACATGGGCCATCGGCTCGGGTTGGCCCCGAAGAATGGCACCGCGCCATCGGCAATGGAGGAGGTGGCCGCCATGTTCGTGGACGCGCCGGGAGTCAAGCTGAAGAACTTCAGCAATTGGTTCTCTTATCAGTCGGTCTTCGTCTTCTCGGATAACTCGGATGGGTCGTCGCTGGTCGGCGGCGAGTCCATCCAGACGGCAAACAATCACACCAACCGCCAAGTGGTGCTCATGCCGGGCGCCGACGACATCACGATCAGCGATTACACAATGGGCCGGCAAGCCAGCGACGGAACGTCCGGAGGGATCGCGCTGACCAAGCTGGCCACCAGTTCGACGGGGACGATCAGCCGAACCACCATCTCGAATGTGGTCTTCGACAACGCTTCGGATGACCAAGGCGGTTGCGACCAGACCAGCGGAACGACGTGCTCGTCCAACGGCCTGTACATCACCAACAGCGTCGCGGTGGACGGCTTGACGCTTCGCGCCTCCGAGTTCAAGAACTTCACTCGAACCAGCGGCAACCCGGTGACCTCGATAAACGCCAGCGAAGCCGGGGCGATGTCGAACTGGCTGATCGAGAACAACCGGTTCGTTGAAACCCGGAACGGGTCCTTGGCCACACTTCAACTGCCAACAATCGCCGACCTGCCCGGCCCGGTTCACATCCGCGGCAACGTTTTCGACAACGGCAAATCGGCGCAGGCGGGCTCGCCCAAACAGAGCCAGGCGATCTCCTTCGAACGCAAAGAAACCACCGGCTCGCGGGACGCCTCCGGCCTGTTCATCGAAGACAACCACTTCGACGGCTACGTTCAGACCATCCGTCTGCAAACGGCCGGCGCGGTGACGGTCAGGCGCAACACCTTCGGCCTGCAAAGCGGTAGCTCGTCCGGTTCGACGACCGACAAAACCAATGACCCGCTCGGAACCTCGGGCGAGGAGACCGGCATGGGGGACACCAACCTCATGTTCACCAACCACGGCCGAGCCACCAACCGCGCGATCAGGACCTGGTGGCCCATAAAACAGGCCACCGCAAGCGCCTGCGGCGTTTCGTTCACCGTGGCGACGAATGACAACGTGGCCTCAGAGTTCCAGCCCGCCTACCCGCTGGACTTGGACGTCTACTGGACAGCCGGCGCCACGGCCGAGGTCTACCTGGGCACTTTGAAAGGGCTTACCGGCGCCAGCGGCGTGGGCTACACCTTGGAGGCGGCGCTGCCCGCGGGCGGCGCCATCAGACTGCAGACCCAAGGGGCGGGAGGCGACCCAGACTGGCCCGACCAGCAAGAGTCGTCGCAGTATTCCCGGGCGGTTCCCGTGTCGGGGACCACGTCCTGCGCCACCGGCGTCGGAATCGCGCTACAAGCCTGGACGGACGTGCCGCCCGAAGCCACCACCTACGCCGACATCATCGGCTCGGACGCGACCCCGCTCGGCGACGGCGCCGTCCTCACCAGCGGCGCCGAGGTTTGGTTCACCTACACGGTGACCAACACCGGCCAGGCGATGCTGCGGCGGGTGCTGGTCGGCGACACGGACGAAGCCTCGGTCTGCGTCATCACCGACCTGACGACGCAAAGCC
The DNA here is from genome assembly GCA_031278075.1 of Bifidobacteriaceae bacterium. Lineage (GTDB taxonomy): Bacteria > Actinomycetota > Actinomycetes > Actinomycetales > WQXJ01 > JAIRTF01. The sequence goes on from JAITLE010000270.1 coordinate 2,196, forward strand.
AGGCCGGCTGCGCCCGCCGGGCGGTCCTGAGCTAGCCACCGGCCCGGCCGGCCTCAGGCGGTCGCGGTCGCGGGCGCGGGCGCGGGCGGCGGCCCGGCAGCGCGGCCGGCGGCGCGGCAGCGCGGTCGGCGCGGGCGGCGTCCGGGGGCGGCGGATTGGCGGTCCAGGCGGCGGCGTAGAGGACCACGCGGGCCATCAGATTGACCCAAACCAGCAACGTCACCACCTGACAAAGCTATGCACTTAACCGCATAGCTTTTATTATCCAACCTGGAACGTGCCTTAACTACCGAACCATAACCGCCCCTGCCCAGGACTTCTTTTACTTCAAATGTCT
>JAITLE010000045.1 GCA_031278075.1 Bifidobacteriaceae bacterium
GCCTCCTCAGTCCAGATCCAGCGGCGAGGCGAGCCGGCCGCGGATCGCGGTCGCCGCCGCCACCAGCGGGCTGACCAGATGGGTGCGCCCGCCTTTGCCTTGGCGCCCCTCAAAGTTCCGGTTCGAGGTCGATGCCGCCCGCTCTCCTGGCGCCAGCTGGTCGGGGTTCATCCCCAAGCACATCGAGCAGCCGGCGTTGCGCCACTCCGCGCCGAAAGCTTTGAACACCCTGTCGAGGCCTTCCCTCTCCGCTTGGATGCGGACCCGAGCGGAGCCGGGCACGACGAGCATGCGGACGGAATCGTGCTTCCGCCGCCCTTCCAAGACTTCGGCCGCGGCGCGCAGGTCCTCGATCCGGCCGTTGGTGCACGAGCCGAGGAACACCGTGTCCACCCCGATGTCTTTCAGCGGGGTGCCGGGACGCAGTCCCATATAGCTCAGGGCTTTCTCGATCGCGACGCGTTCCTCGTCGTCGCGGGCCTCGGCCGGGTCGGGGACGGCGGCGCTCAACGGCAGACCCTGGCCTGGATTGGTGCCCCAGGTGACGAACGGCTCCAAAGAGTCGCCGTCGATGGTCACCTCGGAATCGAAGCGGGCGTCGTCGTCGGAGCGGAGCGTGCGCCAATAGGCGAGCGCCTCGTCCCAATCGGCGCCGGCCGGCGCGTGCGGGCGGCCTTCCAAGTAGTCGAAGGTCGTCTGGTCGGGCGCGACCATCCCGGCCCGGGCGCCCGCCTCGATCGACATGTTGCAGATCGTCATGCGGCCCTCCATGCTGAGCCGCCGGATCGCCGCGCCGCGGTATTCGAGCACGTGGCCTTGCCCGCCGCCGGTTCCGATCGCCGCGATCACCGCCAAGATGACGTCCTTGGCGGTCACCGGGTCGCGTAGCCGGCCAGTCACGTTGACGGCCATCGTCTTGAACGGTTTGAGGGGCAGCGTCTGGGTGGCGAGCACGTGTTCCACCTCCGAGGTCCCGATGCCGAACGCGAGCGCGCCGAACGCGCCGTGCGTCGATGTGTGGGAATCGCCGCACACCACCGTCAGGCCGGGCATGGTGAGTCCGAGCTGCGGGCCCACCACGTGGACGATTCCTTGGTCGGCATCGCCCAACGAGTGGAGCCTGATGCCGAACTCGCGGGCGTTGTCGCGCAACGTCTCGATTTGGAGCCGGGACACCGGGTCCGCGATCGGCAGGTCGATGTTCAGGGTGGGCGTGTTGTGGTCCTCTGTCGCGATCGTCAGGTCGGGCCGGCGGGGCCGGCGGCCGGCGAGGCGTAGCCCTTCGAACGCCTGCGGGGATGTGACCTCGTGGATCATGTGCAGGTCGATGTACAACAGGTCGGGCTCGCCGCCTTGGCCCTTGCGGACCACGTGGGCGTCCCAGACCTTCTCCGCCAGTGTCTTCGGCATCGGCCTCGGGCTCCTCCGGTTCGGGTGTTCGCGTTCGCGGGTGAGGCGGGCCTCGCAGCGCGCTCGGCGCCGCCCCGGGGGGTTCCCGAAGCGCTCCCAAGGCGTTCCCGAAACGTTCCCGAGGCCACTGTGGAACAAGCCGGGCAGCTGTCCGCGTCTCACAATCTGGAATGTGAGTATCAAGACATGGACAATCGTAGCGGAGTCGCGGCGGCGCACGCCGGCCCGCGCCCGGCCGCGGACACGGCGCCTAGCGGGCCGCGCAAACAGCTGATCGGGCTGATGAGCCGGGCTGATCAGCCCGGCCGATGAGTCGGCCCGACGAGCCCGGCCGATGAGCCGGCCCGACGAGCCGGCCCGCGGCGGGAATGATCGGCGCGGTCTTCCGAATCAGGGCGCCGCCAACTCGGGGCGCGACCCGGCGGGCCAACAGCGGCGAGCGAGGATGTGTGCCACACCGCGGTGCGGCTGCACCGTTCGACGGCGGCCAGCGCGCGGCTGGACGGCTGTGGCGGGACGGCCCTCCAAGATGGGCGAGGTCCGGGCGGCTCGCTTGCGTCTCACAATTCGGAATGCGAGTATCAAGACATGGACACTAGTAGCGGAGTCGGGGTGCTGGACAAGGCGGCCTCGGTGCTCAACGCGTTGGAACCGGGACCTGCGACGCTGGCCCAGTTGGTCAACGCGACGGGTCTGGCTCGACCCACTGTTCACCGGCTGGCGGTCGCGTTGGAGCATCACCGGATGGTCGACCGGGACATGCAAGGGCGGTTCGTGCTGGGGCCCAGGCTCAACGAGCTGGCCGCGGCCGCCGGCGAGGACACCTTGCTGGTGGCGGCCGGGCCCGTGCTCGCCGCCCTGCGCGACCATTCGGGCGAGTCGGCGCAGCTCTTCCGGCGCCAAGGCGACCAGCGGGTCTGCGTGGCCGCGGCCGAACGCCCGATGGGTTTGCGCGACTCGATCCCCGTCGGCGCGGTCCTGTCGATGACCGCCGGCTCCGCCGCGCAGGTGCTGCTGGCCTGGGAAGAGCCGGAACGCATGCACCGGGGACTCGCCCAGGCCAAGTTCACGGCGACCATGCTGTCGGTGGTCCGGCGGCATGGCTGGGCGCAGTCCGCGGCTGAGCGCGAGCCCGGCGCCGCCTCTGTGTCAGCGCCCGTCCGCAGCCCGGCGGGTCGGGTCGTGGCCGCCGTGTCCGTGTCGGGTCCGATCGAGCGCATCACCCGTCAGCCCGGGCGCCTGCACGCCGCGGCGGTGGTCGCCGCGGCCAACCGGCTGACCGAGATCCTGCGACGGTCCGAGGAACGGGTCGGGGAGCGGGCCGCCGGCCGCGCCGGGGCGCGTGCCGCCAACTAGAGCACCGCGTTCGGCGGCGACCCCGCCCAGCCGCCGCCGCCGTCCACGCCTTGGACGCCCCGCGGGGGTCGCATCCGCCATCCGCCTCGCCGAGTAGGTTGGCCGTGGAGGAGGTGGCCGTGCGCACGTTGATCGCATCTGTCGATTCGATCGGCCGCGCTCTCGCCCAAGCGTTGTTCTTCGACCGTGTGTGCCCCGCGGCCACAATCGAATCCGTCGCTTGCGACGACCTCGACGAGCTCACGCTCAGCGCCATCGCCCCTCTCGCGTGGGCGGCCAACCAGGCGCCGTCGGAGGATCTCATGACGCTCCGCCGCATCCAAGAGGTGCTCGCGACCTGCCGGATCTCCCACATCACGTTGATCTCCACGTGCGCGGTCTACCCCTACCCCAGCGCTGTCGACGAGGCGACGCCGATCACGCCGGAAGCGCTGCCACCGTACGCCCGGCACCGCTATGACCTGGAGCGTTGGTGTTCGAACCGGTGGGAGACCACCGTGGTGCGCCTGCCGCGCGTCTTCGGCGGCACGCACCGGTCGCCCAGCCGCAACCCCACCCGCGATCTGGCCCGCCTCGCCGCGTCCAACCCGGCGAGCACCAGCCAGCACTACGATCTGGCCCGCCTCGCCAGCGATTTGTCTGGGGTCCGGCGGAGGGAGTTGCGCCTGGTCAACCTGGTGACGCCGCCGATCACGCACGCGCGGGTGCTCGCCGACCTGCTGGATTATCCACCGCTCCCAGGCGCCGATGCCGTGCCCCCAGTCACCCGCGACGTCCGGTCCCAGCACGCGGAGTCGCTCGCCGGCCTACCGCGCTACCTGGAGACCGAAGCTGAGTCCCTTGCCCGGATCGCCGCGTACCTGCGGTCGGCGACGCCGCCTTCTGCCGCTGAGCGCCGCTGACCATCCGGCGGCCCTCCCCGCGGCGTGGGAGGATCTGCGCGTGGCCGACTCCTGTTTCACCTATCGCCCACGCTCTGGGCCTGCGGCCGCGCTGGCGATCTGGGCTTTGGCGGCCTTGGCACTGGTCAGCCTGGCGTCCGCGCGGCCTGGCGATCTGATCCGCTGGGGCCCGGCCGTCGCGTGCGTGTGCCTCGCGGCGTGGGCTGTGTTCTGGGCGCCGGACGTCCGCGTCGACGAGGACGCGGTCACCGTGCGGAACGTCGCCGCCAGCCACCGCGTGCCTTGGGCTGCGATCGCCCGCATAGACACCAAATGGGCGCTGACCTTGTTCACCGCCCAGGGTCGGGTCACGGCGTTCGCGGCGCCGGCGCCATCCAGTCTGCGCCGCCAGCGCGACGCCCCAGCGGAGATCCGTCATCTCCCTGAGTCGACCTTCGACGCGGGGCGTTCGGTCCGGCCCGGCGACCTGCCCGGCACCGCCTCCGGCGATCTGGCCTGGGTGGTGCGTGAACGTTGGGAGGCGACCCGCGACGCGGGTCCCACGGGCGCCGCCTCCGGCGAGCGGATCACCCGGCGCTGGCACACACGCCGGCTGGCCGCGCTGAGCGCCTTGGCGGCGCTGGCCGTCCTGGCGCCACTGGTCTTCTGAGCCAGATCGACGACTCCGCCGGCTGGGGAGCGGGAGCGGGAGCGACGCGCGCCACGGCTCCTCGACGCCGAGTCGCGGCAGCGTCGGCCAAGGTCAGGCGGTCGACGTTCGGGCCAGCGCCTCGCGGCGGTCCTTCTGCGCATCCGGATCCGGCACCGGCACGGCCGCGATCAGCTCCTTCGTGTACTGCTCGCGCGGGTGGCGCAGGATCTCGGACGCGCCACCCACCTCCACCAGGTGACCCTTCGACATCACGGCGATCCGCGACGCGACCATCTCGACCACCGCCAGGTCGTGCGAGATGAACAGGCAGGCGAACTGGTGCTCCCGCTGCAACTCGCTGAACAGGTCCAACACTGTGGCCTGCACCGACACGTCCAGCGCTGAAGTCGGCTCGTCCGCGATCAGCAGCCGCGGCTTGAGCGCCAGCGCCCGGGCTATCCCAACCCGCTGGCGCTGTCCGCCCGAGAGCTCATGGGGGTAGCGGTTACGCAGCGACGCGGGCAGCTTGACCTGCTCCAACAGGTCGGCGACCCGTGCGTCCAAGTCTTTGCCCCGGGCCACGCGATGCAGCAGCAACGGCTCCCCGATCGACTGGCCGATCGGCAACCGCGGGTTGAGCGACGACCCAGGGTCCTGGAACACGATCGACACGCCCTCGCGCGCACGCCGCAGGTCAGCGGAACGCGCGCCCCGCAACTCGCAGCCCGCCACCTTGAGCGACCCCGAGTGCACGCCCAGCAGCCCCACCGCGGCCCGCCCGACCGTCGACTTCCCCGAACCGGATTCGCCGACCAAACCCACCACCTCGCCCGCGCCGATCACCAGGTCGAAGTCCTCGACCGCGCGGAACGCCGGTGTCCGTCCACGCCGTGGGTACTCAAGGGTCAGCCCCTGGGCGACCAGCACCGGCGCGTCCGACGGTTCGTCCGTCAGCCCGTCCGCAGCCGCATTCGCGCCCACCGCGGACGGCGCGCCCTCGGACTGGAGGCTGGGAGCGGGAGCCGACCGGTCGGCATCGTCCACCGGTTCCAAGTAAAGCTTCGGGACGGCCGCGAGCAACAGCTTGGTGTACGGATGCTGCGGGGAATAGAAGATCTGCCGCGCGGAGCCCGCCTCGACGATGCGGCCGTCCTTCATCACGCAGATGCGGTCGGCCATGTCCGCCACGACCCCCATGTCGTGGGTGATCAGGATGATCCCGGAGTCGATGCGGCGCCGCAGGTCACGCATCAAGCCGAGGATCTCGGCTTGCACGGTGACGTCCAAAGCGGTGGTCGGCTCGTCGGCGATCAACAACTTGGGGTCCAAGACGAGCGCCTGGGCGATCATCGCGCGCTGGCGTTGGCCGCCGGACAACTGGTGCGGGTAGTAATCGATCCGCGTCTCAGGGTCCGGCATGTCGACGAGCCGCAGCAGCTCGAGCGCCCGCTCGCGCGCCTGCTTGGGACTCTCCGACCGGTGGGCGCGGATCGTCTCGACGATCTGGAAACCGATGGTGTACACGGGGTTCAGCGCCGTCATCGGCTCTTGGAACACCACTGCGATCTGGGCGCCGCGGATTCCGTGCAGCTCGGAGGAGCGCAAACCCACCAGCTCCTTGCCGTCTAGCTGCGCCGACCCGCTGACACGCCCATTCGACGGGAGCAGGCCGATCAACGCCATCGACGATTGGGTCTTGCCGCTGCCGGACTCCCCCACGATCGCGAGGACCTCGCCGGGACGCACGTCGTAGTTCACGTCGATCGCGGCCGGGAACCACTCCCCTTCGACGTAGAAGTCGACGTTCAGGTCCCGGACCCGCAGAATCGGCTCACGCGCCGAGTCCGCGCCCGAGGCCACGCCCGAGTCCACGCCCGAGTCCGCGCCCACACCAGCGGGCGGCGCGGCGCCGCTCGCACCCATCACCGATCTTTCCCTTCCGCCGTTCATCGCGCCGCCAACTTCCTGGCCGCCCGGGCCATCTTGCGTGCCGAGGGGATGCGCCGCTGGCGCGGGTCGAACGCGTCGCGCAACCCGTCTCCGATGAAGTTGACGCACAACGCGATCACGATGATGAAGAAACCCGGCCACCAGAACAGCCACGGCCTTTGCGAGAAGGCCGACTGGTATTCGGAGACCAGGTTGCCCAGCGAGATGTCGGGGAAGGCGATGCCGAACCCGAGGTAGCTGAGGGCGGTCTCCAACAGGATGGCGGCCGACATCAGCAGAGTGGCGTTGACGATGATCACACCGACCGCGTTCGGGAGGATGTGTTTGACGATGATCCTGGTGTTGGACGCGCCGGCGACACGCGCGGCGTCGACGAACTCCCGTTCCCTCAGGCTGAGGAATTCGGCGCGCACCAACCGGCTCATCGCCATCCATTCGACGAACGCCAGGGCGAGGCCCAAAGTCAGCGCCGAGGCCCCGTTCACCCACCGGCCCAACACCAATCCGATCACCATGACCGGGATCGCGATCATCATGTCGGTGAAACGCATCAGCAGCGTGTCGACCTTGCCGCGGAAGAACCCGGCGGTGGCGCCCACGATCACGCCGATCAGCGTCGCGAGCAGGCCGATCAGCACCATGACGGTGAGGGACTGCTGAGCGCCACGCATCGTCATGGCGAACATGTCATGACCCACCGTGTCCTGGCCGAAGGGGTGCTCCCCGATGTGGACACCTTCAGAGAACGAGATCTGCAAGGTGGGCCGCCCGCCAGCGATCGCGATGGGGTAGGTCGTGTGGTAGTCGTGCTTCCACCAGCCCGGAATGGGGCCCCAGCCGATCGACGTGGTCACCAGGACCACGGTGGCGGCCAGGAAGCACATGGCGACGATCGCGCCGCGGTGCCGCAGGAAGCGGCGACGCACGATCTGACCTTGGGACAGACCCTCAGTCGCCTTCAACTCGATGGCGTTCTCGCCGGCGCCGGCGGTCAGGTCGTCTTGGACCACGCCACTCGCGAAGTCCGGCACCGCGTCCGGCTGCCGATCCGAGTGCAACGTGGGCTCCATCGGGTCGGGGGTGCGGTTGTGTCTCATGCGTTCACCCGAATCCTCGGGTCGAGGCCCGCGTAAATGAGGTCGGCGACAATGTTCGCGGCGATCGCCAACGCTGCGGTGATGACGAAGTACCCCATCACCCCATAAATGTCGCCTTCTCGCAGCGCCACGATGAACATGGTGCCCATGCCACGCCAGGCGAAAATGCGCTCCGTGATGATGGCGCCACCGAACACCAACGCGATGTCGATCGGGATCACTGTGGCCAACGGGATCAGCGCGTTCCTGAAGGCGTGACGCACCACCACGGTGCGTTCGTTCAAGCCCTTGGCCCTGGCCGTGCGGATGTAGTCCGCGTTCATCACCTCCAGCATCGAGGCCCGCGTGTAGCGGGTGTACGAGGCGAACGTGATCAACACCAGCGCGGTGGTCGGCAAGATCAGGTGGGTCAGCGTGTCGGTCACACCAAGCCAGAATGTGCCCTCCAATTCCGGCGTGACCGCGCCTATCGTGCCGATGGGCCTACCCCTGACGCGAGAATGGCCGACATAGGCCGGCCAGGCCTGCATCAGCCGATCCGCGAACACGAACACCGACATCACCACGCCCGTCAAGGCCGCTGTCCTGCCTGAGACGCGCTTGTCGTCGCCTCCCCACGCCATTCCAGCGACGATTCCGACCCCGGCAGAAGTCGCCCAAAGCCCGAGCAGCACGGGCCACGAAGCGTACAAGAAGGCGTATTGGATCGGGATGTAAAGCGCCGCTCCCGCGGCGACGGTGCTGAGCGAGGCCAGCAGCGCGCGGCGGTTGCCAAGGCCCGTGTTGAGCGCCGTGAGCGCGAACGCGACGCCCACTCCCGTCAGCGTCACCCCGACGATGCCCAGCCCCGGCCTGAGCAGGAAGCCTGTGGCCGAGACGTAGATCATGACCGCGGCCGTGGCCGCTGTCGCCACACCGCCGATGCCGACCCGCGTGCGCGCCCGCCCACCTGCGATCATCGCCGCGACGCCGCCGACGATCACGCTGACAAGCGCCACCACCCAGGGCGGGATCTTCGGATCCGCCAAGAAGTCGTTGAATCTGATGGCGCCGAACTGTTTGAGCAGCACCGCGACCCAGAAGGCGGGCAGCGAGTAGAACAAGAAGGTGAAGAAGGTGGTCATGTAGTCGAACGACGAATACTGCCTGAGCGCCGTGACGATGCCGACCGTCACGCCGAGCAGGATCGCCAGTATCACCGAGCCGAAGACCAACTTCAGTGTGGTGGGCACGGCCACCACCAGTTGCGCCGACACCGCCTGGTTGTCGACGATCGAGGTGCCGAACGTGCCATGGCCCCACAGGTAGGCCGCCAAGTTGCCGAGCCACTTGAAGTAACGCAGCACGGGCGGCATGTCCAGATCCAGCAGATCAGTCGTCCGCGCGATCAAGAACTCCTTGTTCGGGTCGTTGGAGGCCCGGAGTTCGGCGAGGGGGTTGGCCGCTATGGCGACCATCATGAAGACGATGAACGTCGCCCCAAGCAACACCACGACACCAATGGCGATGCGACGGGCGATGAAAGCGAGCACGGGAGCCACCTTAGCGACTGAGTGTGACAACAAGAAGCGGCGGAGCGCCGCTCAGCGCGGCGCCCCGCCCAGCGCGTCCCGCCCGCCGGTCCGATGAACCAACCACCGGGCGGGACGCCACTCGTCAGTCAGGATCTCAGCCGAGGACCTGCCATTGCCAGAAGTTCCAGAACATGGTCCCCGCGATGGGCGTCATCGAGACGTTCGTCACCCGCTGCGCGTTCCAGGCCAGGACCGAGGGGAACTGGAAGATCGTGATGCCGAACCCGTCATCCAACAGGATCTGCTCGACCTCCAGGTTGATCGCCTCCTGGCGAGCCGGATCGGTCTCGGTCTCCAGCTCTCCGTAAAGCTCGTCGACCCGAGCGTTGGAGAACCCGCCGTAGTTGTTCTGGCCGCCGGTGACGAAGTTCGCCGCCGGCTCGAACACCGCCGTCGAAGTGGATTGCCAGCCGAACAGCGACGCGTCATAGGTGCCGCCGCCCAGCTTCAGGCCCCACTCGTCGCTGCCCGCGTCGATCATCTCGAAGCCGGCTTGGGTCGCGGACTCGTAGATCAACTGGTACTCCTGGGCCCGCCGGCTGTTCGACTTGCCGTAGAGGAAACGCACCTGCGGGGAGGTCACGCCCGCCTCGGCCAGCAGGGCCTTCGCGCCCTCGATGTCGACATCGGCATAAGCCGCGTAACCGTTGGCGGCCGAGGTGGCCGCATAGGTCGGGGAGCCGGGCACCAGGTTGTAGGAGTTGCGCGGCTCAGCATCCGGCTGGGTCGGCTTGATGATCGTGTCCACGATCTTCTGACGCGGGATCGTCTTCAAGAACGCCTGCCTGACCTTCTTCGCCTTCTCCGCGTCGCCGCCGTAGGTGGCCGGGTCGAACGGGCCGCCGTTGTCGTAGGTCAAGTCGACGTGCTCGTAGGTGCCTTCGTAGCCGGACCGGCTCTCCATGCCTTCGATCGCTTGGACAGCGGCCAGGACGTCCGCTGTGACCTGCTGCAGAATGATGTCGACCTCACCGTTCTCGAGGGCCTGGACCTGGCCCATCGCGTCTTCGTTGTAACGCACGATGATCTCGTCGACCTTCGCCTCTTCACCCCACGTGTATTCGGGGTTCTTCTTCAGCGTGACGTACTGCCCTTCGACGTAGTCGCTCATGACCATCGGCCCGCAGGACACGACCAGTTCCACATCCTCGCCGGTCGGCATCGACTTCAGGTCGAACCCGAAGCTCCACTCGTAGGCGATCTTCGCCAACGCGTCTTTGTCGTTCTCCTGGATCGCCTTGGCGACGGCCGCCTGCGCTTCTATGGGATCGCTGATGCCCAGCGCCCGCTTGCCGATGACATGGGCGGGCAGCGGATAGTCGACGAAGTTGAACTGCCAGTCCGGGAACGGCTTGGAGTAGACGAAGGTCACCGCCTTGCCGTCCGCAGAGATCGTGGGCGTGTCCTTGATCAGCGCGACCGCCGGGTCGCCCGCGTCGAAGTAGACCTTGCCCTCCGCCACGCCGACCACCACGCCGTCGTCGTCCTTCTCGATGTCGCCGGTGTCCGCGTCGTTGAACACGCCGGACCGTGCGGCCCACTCGAGCAGGAGGTCGGCGCCGTCGAGCGGCGTGCCGTCGGACCATTTCGCCGCCGGGTTGATGGTCTGCCTGATTGTCAGCGGATCTTCGGATTCGACGATCATCTCGCCGAACTCAGTGTTCCTCACGAAATTGAGATCCGCGTCGTAGTACGCCCAATTGGACCGCATCATGTACAAGATGACGTAGTTCGCCGTGGCGTGGCCGTTGGCGGACATGTAGTTCATCGACTTGAGCGGCTCGTTCCAGCCCACGGTCACGGTGCCGCCCATGATCGGCGTCAGCGTGTCTGTCGAGCCCGACGGGCCCGTCGAAGGATCGCCGGTCGCGTCGTTCGTGGTGGGGCCGCCGCACCCGGACAACACCAGGGCCAGCGCTGCGATCCCACCCCCGATCGCCACCAAATTCTTGTGTCGAAGCGTCATACTCGACTTCCTTTCTCTTGGCTGTGCGCCCCGAGACGGGGACGTTGTCACGCGGTCGAGCGACCGCATTAGGCCAACAATAGGGGCTGGCGCGCTGTCAAGAGGACACGTCCATCGCGTTCCCGACCCATTGTTGCGTTCTCGCAACAATTCCGCGCCGTCTGCGGGGTCGCGACGGCACGGCATCGTGCGCTCGAGTCATCGCCGCGATTGGGCGTCGCGCGCCGCGTCGCGACCCTTGCGGGCGTTCCAGCCGTCGGCCGAGAGCTGCAAGGCGGAGGCCTCGTCGAACACTGGTGACAGGCTGCGGGGCCCCGGCAGCCACAGCCATTGCGGGCGCAGCACCACCGGCGGGCAGTCCGGGCCGTCGCCGTGGGCCATGCCCAGGTCCAGCAGGACGGCGTGCTGGTAGTCGTAGTGCCGCTGGGTCTGCTCCAGGCGGGTCACCTCGGCGGCCAGGTCGGGCACGCCGTGGGTCTTGAGCTCTAGCACCATGAGGTTGTCGTTGCGCCCCGTCAGGCCCCGGTGATGGATCGAGATGTCGACCGGTCGGGTGGCCGGGTCGGGCTGGTTCATGGCGGCGCGGCGGCCCACAGAACCATGGCCGACCCGGTTGTATTCCACGTCCACGTCCCAGGACCGTTCGTATTCCGTGCGCAGCCGCCAGGCCAGTTGGCTGGCGATGACTCGCTCGGATGCGGGCAGCGGCAGTTGGACGGTCTCAAGCAGGGAGTATTCGTCCAAGATGAGTGTCACCAGGGCGGTGCGCAGCCTGGCTTCGATGTCGATGTAGGGCATGGGCAAATGCTAACCCAAGAACTCAGCGATCTTCTTGGGACTGTCTTGACTAAATTCTTGCCTGAGGGAGGCACGGCCAGCGCCGCGAGAAATCCGTCTAGGTAGGACCGCCTGGCTCAGGCCTGTTCCGTCGGCGGTGAGGCTTAGCATGGAGGCAAGTTGAAAGGAAGGACACGCATGGGACAGCACCCCGGCCGCGACGAGCCACCCGATCCCGGCCGCCTGCCCGGTCTGGGCCCGCAGCCGCTGACGCGCAGCCGTATCGAAGCGGCGCTGCGGGCCGAGGACTGGAGTTACCAGATCGACTCGGACGGCGACATCGGCGGCATCTGGGAGTCGAACGTCTTCTACTTCTTCCTTTACGGCGACCAGAAAGAGATCCTGCAGGTCAGAGGCCGTTGGCACCAAGAACTCCCGATCGAGCTGCGCGCGCAGGTCCGCGAGGCGATCGACAACTGGCACTTCGCGAAGATCTGGCCGAAGGCCTACACCACCGTCGACGACGGCGGCCGTCTTTGGGTTCTCGCTGAGCAGAGCGTCGACTGGGAGTACGGCGTGACCGACGAACAGCTCAGGCTCACCCTTCGCTGCTCCATCACCACCAGCCTCTCCTTGTTCCGCCACCTCCAAGAGCGTTTCATCCGCATCGCGACCACACCGGACGAGCCCGCGACGCCGTGGTCCTGACCGCCGCCAAGCGCCGGATCGGGACAGTCGCGACCGCCGTCGGTTTGGTCGCCGCGCTCGGGGGCGTCGTGTTCGGCATAGCCCAGCTGAGCGGGGGGAGCGGAGCCAGTAGCACGGCCACGGGGCCAGGGAGCGCATCGGTCGCAGGCGCCTGGGTGAGCGGCGGGCCTGTCGCGCCGACCAGCCAGTGGACGGTCCCGGCCACTCCGTCCCAGCCGCCGACCAGCCAGGCCTATTCGACCCAGGCGCCGGAGACGGGCGAGGGGCTGGGGGCCGGAGGGTCGGCATCGTCCACTGGGGCGACGCAGCCGGAGGCAGGCAGGACGTTCGCGGGCGCGACGGTGTCGCTGGCGGGCCGGGTCGTGGCGCTGGACCCGGGGCACACGCCTTCGGGAGGGTCGTCGCGGCAAGTGCCGGACGGACGGGGCGGCATGAAGGCGTGCAACACGTCCGGGACCGCGACCGACGCGGGCTACCCGGAGCACGCGTTCAATTACGACGTGGCGGTCCGGGCCCAGGCGCTGCTCGAGGCGCGCGGCGCGACAGTCCACCTCAGCCGGGGCGATTCGGCCACGGAGGTGGTGTGCGTCGACGAACGGGGCAAGTTCGCTGACACGGTCGGGGCAGAGCTGCTGGTCTCGATCCACGGCGACGGGAACACCGACCGATCGGTCAAGGGGTTCTTCGCGATCGTCTCGGGGGCGCCGCTGAACGCCGCCCAGGGCGAGCCGTCCGTCGAGTTGGCCAACGCGGTCTTACTGCGCCTGCGCGAAGCGGGCTTCACGCAGAACTCCGCTTATTCCGGAGGGATCTCGCGGCGTTCGGACATCGCCGGGGTGGCGTTCTCCACGAAACCTGTGGTCATGTTCGAGCTGGGCGAGATGCGCAACCCCGAGGAGGCGGCGCTGATGAGTTCGCCTGAGGGGCGACAGCGCTACGCCGAGGCGGTGGCCGCAGGGATCGGCGACTGGCTGATCGCGCACCCCGCTGGCGCGTAAAGCGCCCGGCGAGGGTTGACCACGAACGCCGCCGAGCTGTGTTTGCGCGGGTCAGGGCCCCGTGTCGGTCCCGGTCGGGTGGACGCCAGTCCGGGCGGGCTTGACCATTCCTACACTTCTCTCGCCAGAGACGAGAAGTGTAGAGTTCCGCGCCCCCCGCCCTGGCGCGGGTGTTGACCGCGAACCCGCCCGGGACGCGTTTCCGCAGGTCAGGGGCTTACGCTGGTTCCAGCCTGGTTGACGCTGATCCGGGCGGGTTTGACCATTCCTACACTTCTCTCCCCAGAGACGAGAAGTGTAGAGTTCCGCGCCCCCGCCCCGGCGCGGGTGTCGGCCGCGAACCCGCCCGGGACGCGTTGCCGCAGGTCAGGGGCTTACGGTGGTTCCAGCCCGGTTGACGGCGATCCGGGCGGGCTTGACCATTCCTACACTTCTCTCCCCCGAGACGAGAAGTGTAGAGATCCGCGCCCCCGCCCCGGGGCGGGCGTTGACCGCGAACCCGCCCGGGACGCGTATCCGCAGGTCAGGGGCTTACGCTGGTTCCAGCCCGCTGGACGCTGATCCGGGCGGGCTTGACCATTCCTACACTTCTCTCTCCCGGAGCGAGAAGTGTAGAGTTCCGCGCCCCCGCCCCGGGCGCGAGTCTGGGTCGGCGCGGCGGGCGGCGGCGCGGCGGGCGGAGGCCGCGTGGCGCGGCGGGGGCCCGCCGATCTGGGTGACAGTCCTGCCACTGACCAGCGGAGACGTTTGGGCCGCATTCGCCAGTGCGCCTAGATGTGGGCCGCGGCGCGCCGAGTCACGGCGCCGACATGGGCTACTCGTCAAAGTTGAGCAACA
>JAITLE010000072.1 GCA_031278075.1 Bifidobacteriaceae bacterium
CCTGCCATCGCCGGCCAGGAACGCCCATCGCACCCGTCTAGTGCTGCTCGCCACGGCGATCATCGGTGGATCCAGGCTAAACCGGGCAGGTGCGCCGCGTCCAAGCGAGCGGGGCGCGAAGATCCCGAGCGTCTCGATCTCGGCGGCGGCGGGCTGGGTCGCGTCGTTGCGCCGCCGCCCGTGCTCGCGCTAGTGTCTCCGAACTGTGAGCGCTCGCAGGGTCTGGAGCAGAGCCGCCCCCGGCCGGACGCGAGGCGGCGCAGCTCCGGTCAAGTCCCGTCGCGTCAGGGCGGCCGGGCGCCCCGTCGAACTCGCCCGAAACCTGGTCTACGCCCTGGCCTATTCGGCGCGGGTGGGCGGAGCCGACCCGGCTTGGTTCGTGGTCCAGGCCGCGCGGAGGCTCCCGGCGAAGTGGAGCGGATGGGCCGTCCCGCTGGTCGCCCGTCTCGCGCGCGTCGCCGACAAAGGCCCCGCTGGACGATGGCGTGCCGCGTGGGCCCGCGGATCCCTCGCGTTGGTTCGGGCTGAGCAGCCGACCAGTCGCCGCCAGCGCTGGATCCGCCGGTCGATCTTGGCAGAGGCCGCGCAGTTGGCCCCGCGTGAGCCCGCCCCGCCGCCGGCCCGGTCGCCCGAGCCGGCCCCGGCGCCGACGCGCCCGCCCGAGCCGGCTCGCGCCGCGCCGTCCGCGGGCCGCCCGGCCATGGGCGTCCACCACCACCTGACCAATTCACTCCCGCACACCGTCAGCGGCTACACCCAGCGAACCCAAGGAATGCTGACCGCCCTCAGCCGCGCGGGCTGGCGTGTCAGCGCCACGACGCGGGCGGGCTACCCGGTCGCGGTGGGACGGCTGGTGGCGCGGTCCGAGGACGATGTGGACGGCATCGTCTACCGGCGCTTGATGCCGTGGGCGCCGCCGGGGGAGCGGCGTGACCCCGCCGAGGTGGGCGCCGCGCTGCTGGGCCAGCAGCTGGACCGGAACAAACCGCGCCTGGTCCACGCGACCACGCCGCCCGCGACCGGCGAGGTGGCGCGGCGGGCCGCCGAACGGCGCGGCTTGCCCTGGATCTACGAGGTCCGCGGCTTCCCCGAGCAGACGTGGGCCGCGAACCAGCCGACGGCGGCCCGGCGCGAGGAGGCGTCGCGGTCGGAACGTTTCCGGCTTTGGCGGGACAAGGGCACGGAGTTGGCGTTGGCGGCCGATGCCGTGTTGACGCTGGGAGAGACGATGCGCGCCGAACTCCTAGCGCGTGGCGTGCCGGCGGACAACATCGCCGTGGTCCCAAACTCGATCAACGCGGCGTTGCTGGACCGCCCGCTCCTGGCGCCGGCGCGGGCGCGGGCGCGGTTGGGGTTGGACTTGCCGGGTTTCGTCGTCGGCTCGGTGGGCTCGGTCGTGCCCTACGAGGGGCTGGATCTGCTGGTCAGGCTGGTCGCGCTGGCGCGGCGGCGCGGCCTTGAGGTCTCCGGTTTGATCGTGGGGGACGGTGTGGCGCGGCCCGATCTGATCGCCCTCGCCGCGCGCCTCGGGGTGCGGGACAGGATCTGTTTCCCCGGTTCGGCGCCCCCGGCGACGGGGCACGTCTATTTGAGCGCTTTGGACGCGGTCTTGGTTCCCAGGCGCGACGAGCCGCTCACCCGGCTGGTGACTCCGCTCAAACCGGTCGAGGCGTTGGCGGCCGGCCGGCCGCTCATCGTGTCGGATTTGCCCGCTCTGCGGGAGACCATATCTGCGGCGGGTATGCCGCTCGCCGGGCTGGCGGCCCCGGCGGGAGACATCGACGCCTGGCTGGGCGCCCTCGGCCGCCTGATGGACAGCCCGGCGCTGCGGTCTGAGCTGAGCGAGGCGGGCCGAGATCTCGCCGCGACGCGGACTTGGGAGCGGGCAGCACGGCTGTGCGGCGAGATCTATGAACAGCGCCTCGACCGTGGCTGATCATCTACCGAAGACTGGCTGACCCTATTGACTAGACCCGAGAGATTCCGCTAGGTTCCCTGTTAGCGTTAACATCGATTGACCAGGCCCCTGTCAAGCGATTCCTCCCCCCGGTCGCGGTGGTCGAGACGGCCTGGTCGAGACAAGTCTTGCCCCACTTTGCCGCTGCTCTATAGGAGAAGTCCTCGATGGTGAGAGAGTCCCCCGTCACGGCCCACCCGGGCCCTCAGAGTTGGGCGGAACGTTGAGCCAGACAGTATCGTGCCTCACGGAGGCCATGGACCGGCGGCCACGTTGGGACTCCGACGTCGCCGTGGTGGGCCTAGGCTACGTCGGCTTGCCGCTGGCGGTCGCGGCGCAGCGCGCCGGCCGGCGGACGGCCGGGTTCGACATCTCTTCCAAGGTGGTGGCTCAGGTGTCCGGCGGCCAGGCGAGCCGTGTCGGGGTGGACGCGCGTTCTCTCAAGCGAGCCATCAAAGGCGGGCTGACGGTCAGCTCGTCCAGGTCCGTCTTAGAAGGCGCCGAGACCTACTTGATCTGCGTGCCCACTCCGTTGTCGGCAGATGGCCGGCCGGACCTGAGCGCCGTCCTGGCTGCGACCCGCGCTGTCGGAGAGGCTTTGCAGGCCGGCTGCCTCGTCGTCTTGGAGTCGACGCCCGCGCCCGGCACGACGCAAGAGCGCGTGGCGCCCCTGTTGGAGGAAGTCTCCGGCTTGAAGGCCGGCCGCGACTTCGACCTCGCGTTCTCGCCGGAGCGGATCGACCCGGGAAACCGCGACTTCGGGCTGTTCAACACACCCAAGATCGTGGGCGGGACGGACAGCGCCGCCACCGAGAGGGCGGCCCGGTTCTACCGCGGGTTGGTCCGCACTGTGGTCCCGGTCAGCTCCCCGCTGGCCGCCGAGTTGGCGAAGCTGTTGGAGAACACCTACCGGCTGGTCAACTTGAGCCTTGTCAACGAGTTCGCGGCGGTTTGCCGCGAACTCGGGGTCGACGCCCGCGAGGTGATCGACGCCGCCGCCACCAAACCGTTTGGATTCAGCCCGTTCTACCCTGGACCGGGCGCCGGCGGCCACTGCATCCCAGTGGACCCGGTCTACTTGAACGATTTTTGTGAGCGACGGTTGGGCCGCCCGCTGCGCTTGGTGACGGCGGCGATGGCGGTCAACCGCGAGATGCCTCGCGTGGTGGCGGACATGGTCGACGCGGCGCTCGGCGACTCGCCCCGGCCGCCCGGCGCCAAACCTGCCGCTGTGCTGCTGTTGGGCATCTCTTACAAACCCGACGTGTGCGACACCCGCGAATCCCCGGCTGGCCCCATCGCGGAGGTCCTCGGGTGGCGCGGCCGCGCGGTCTGGTACCACGACCCGTTGGTCCTGGCGGAGGAGCGGCTGTCGACCGGGCGCCGGGTCTGGGACCATGAGCTGGCCCTGGCCGTCGAGGCGGCTGACGTGGTGGTTTTGCTGCAAGACCATTCGCGCTACGACGTGGCGGACATCGCGAGGCGGGCGGTCCGCTTCGTCAACACCCGCGGCGGCGGCGCCCCCGATGGCGCCTCGCCGGCCGGCGGCGGAGACACGCGGCGGCAATTGCTGCGCCACTCGTCAGCCGACCGGGAGTACCCTGATAGCTAGCGCTAACTCATGCGGGAAGAAAGAAGAAAGGAAATGCCCTCAAGAGGCGTGGCCGAGGCGCAAGCTCGGCCACCGGTGATGGCTGATGTCGCGCGATTGGCGGGGGTCTCCCATCAGACCGTCTCAAGGGTGCTCAACGGGTTCAGCTGGGTGTCTGAGCCGACGCGCCAGCGGGTGCTGGCGGCTGTGGATCACCTGGGCTACCGGCGAAACATGGCTGCACGGGCGCTGGCGTCCAACCGCTCCAATGTGATCGGCGTGGTCGTGGTCAACCCGAATTTGTTCGGCCCGTCCGGCGCGCTGCTCGCGATCGAGCAGGCGGCTAGGAAAGCCGGCTATTGGGTGTCTGTGGCGTCTCTTCCGAAGGTCGACGCGGACCACATGGCGGCGTCGGTCGACCACTTCCGCGATCAGGGGGTCGACGGGACCGTGGTGATCGCGCCCAACCAGTGGGCGCTGGACGCGTCCGCGAAGGCTTTGGGGGGATGCCCCGCTGTCATGCTGACGGCCAACCCGGGCGGCGACCACTCGTTCCCGACCGTCGACGTGGACCATGAATTGGGCGCCCGGCTCGCGGTCCAGCACCTGGCGTCTTTGGGCCACCGCGACATCGCGCATTTCGCCGGGCCGAGCATCGAGTTCCACGCCCAGCGCCGTGAGCGGGGCTGGCGCGCCGCGCTCGAGGAACTGGATCTGGAACCCGGCCCCCTGCTGCGGGGGAGCTGGGAGGCGCACAGCGGCTATGAGCTCGCTCGCCGGCTCTGCGAGCGTGAGGCGCCTCTGCCCACCGCGGTTTTCGTGGCGAACGACCAAGCCGCGATCGGCGCGCTGCGCGGGTTCGCGGCCGCGGGGCTGCGGGTGCCGGAGGACATCTCCGTGGTGGGGTTCGATGACGTGCCCGGAGTGGGGCAGCTCAGGCCGCCTTTGAGCACGGTGCGCCAGGACCTGACAGAACTCGGCGGCAAGGCCTTTGACCTGCTGCTCGGTGTCATCGGGGGCAAGGAAGCCGGCGAGCACGTCGCGCTGGCCCCGAGACTTGTGGTGCGCGAGTCGTCGGGCGCGGCGCCCACGGCTGGCTGACAGCTCTCGGGGGAGGGGCGGCGCGGCGCCGCCCAC
>JAITLE010000078.1 GCA_031278075.1 Bifidobacteriaceae bacterium
TCGCTCCTGTCGCGAGAAGTGTAGGAATGGTCAGACCCGCCCGGATCGGCCTCCCCCGGACCAGAACCAGCGCAGGGCTCTGACCTGCGGTGACACAAGAGTGCGGGTGGGGCGGGGCGGTTTGGCCGGGGGCCTACCGCGGCAACCTGCCGCCCCGGATGACATAATGTTAATACAATTTGGTGTGACAGCCTTCGGAGCCCACAATGACATCCCTCGATTTCCCGCACATCCACATCGACCGCTCTTCGCCGGTGCCCCTGTACCACCAGGTAGCCACCCAAATCGAGGCGGCGATACGCTCGGGGGAACTGGGCGTGGGGGCCTGGCTCGGCAATGAGATCGAGATCGCCAACCGGCTGAGCGTGTCTCGGCCCACGATGCGCCAGGCGATCTCGCAGCTCGTGGACGCCGGATTCCTGGAACGCAAACGCGGCGTGGGCACCCGCGTGGTGAGCAACTTCATAGTCCGCCCCGTCGCGCTGACCTCCTTGTTCAACGACCTCGAAGAGGCCGGCATGGAGGTGACGACCAGCGTCATCAGCGTCAAGACGGTCACCGCCCGAGGCTCGCTCGCCGACCAGTTCGGGGCCGACAAGAAACTGCTTGAGATCAGGCGCGTCAGAGGCGCCCAGGGCGCGCCGATAGCCCTGATGCACAACTGGATCCCGTCCAGATTCGTCACAGTGACGGCCGAGGCTCTCGCCACATCAGGCCTCTACGACCTGATGCGCGCCCACGGCGTCCAGCTCAGAACCGCCCGCCAACTGATTGGCGCGCGCGCCGCGACCCCCGCGGACGCCGAACTGCTCGGGATAGCCGCCGGAGCGGCATGCGTCACAATGCTGCGCCGCGCCTACGACCAGATGGGCGAACTCCTAGAGGTCGGCGACCACATTTATCGCGGCGACCGCTACCACTTCTCAACCACTTTGACGGCCCGCTGACCGCCGCGCCAGCCCCCGCCCGCTCAGCGGTCGAATGTGGTCCGCCCGACCGGTGGCGGCACCACCGCCCACGCGCCCGAGGCGGCCGCGGCCTCAGCCGCGGCCGCGATCCGCTGAGTCGCGAAGGCGTCCGCCACCGAAGCCGCCACCTGTTCGCCCGTGACCACCGAGCGGACGAACCGCGAACCCTCGATCGCTTTCAAATCGTCGAATGACAATCCCATCCCGGCGCCCGGTTGGAACCGGGCGAAATCACCGAATCGGGCGTCGGACATCTCACGCGTATAGCCGTAGTCCCGCGCGGACGGCGGCGAGCAGATCGCGATCTCGTTCATTCGCTCGAAGTTCCAGCTGATCGCGCCCGCCGTCCCGTGGACCTCGATCCCGTAATCGCAACGGGCCCCGATCCCCACCCGTGTCGACTCAAACGTCCCGACCACCCCGTTCGAGAACTGCGCGAGCACCGCCGCGTAATCCTCGTTCTCGACTGGGAGGGGAGGCGCGGAATCGTCCACCTGGACGTTGTGGCCTGTCCCGACGCCCGGCGCCGGACGCTCCCGGATGAACGTCTCCGTCAACGCGCTGACCGCCGCCACCGGGGCGCCCGCCAGGTATTGGGCCAGGTCGAAGCCGTGCGACAGCAGATCCCCGAGCACTCCCGCACCGGCCTTCGCGCGCTCGAAACGCCATGTCCGAGCCCCGCACGGGTCCGCCGAATAGTCCGCGTCGAATTTGCAGCGGATGTTGGTGACGCGGCCCACCGCCCCGCCCGACACCAACTGCTTGGCGTATTCCACAGCCGGCGCGTGCCGGTACGTGAAGCCGACGCACGTCATCACGCCCGCGCTTTCGGCCGCCGCCACCACATCGGCCGCCTCGGCCACGCCAAGACCCATCGGCTTCTCGATCCAGAACGGCTTGCCGGCCGCAGCCGCCGCCACCGCGAATTCTCGGTGCAGATAGTTCGGCGCGCAGATGCTGACCGCGTCGACAGCGGGGTGCGCCAGCACGTCACGGTAGTCCGATGTCGTCTCGCGGTACCCGAATTGCCGCTGCGCGGCCGCCGCGTTCGCCGCCACCGGATCGGCCACGATCACCAGCTCAGGGCGGACGCCCCAATCGGCGTACTTGTCCGCGATCGCGAGATAGGCCCGCGAATGGAGCCGCCCCATCCAACCCGCCGAGATCAACCCGATCCCCAGGCGCGTGGGCTCATTCAAGCTCATTTCATCTTCCCTTCAAAAACCGAACTGACAATTAGCGCGGAATCCGCCCCGAGGCGAAGTTCCACTCGATCTGCTCAAGCGATTTGCCTTTCGTCTCCGGCAAGTGCCGCAGACCCCACAACAAACCGGCCACACCCAGCGCGGCGAACAGGAAGAACGTCTTCGAGATCCCGATCCCGCCGTCCGACACCAGCCACGGGAACACCAATGTGATGCCGAAGTTCACCACCCACATGCACGCGACGGACACGCCCATCGCGAGTCCCCGCACACGCGCCGGGAACACCTCGGCCAACAGGCACCAGGTGGCCGGCCCGACGGCGCCTTGCATAAACGCCAGGAACGTCATCGTCAACGCCAGCACAATATAGGCCTTGACCTGCGAGTCGGGCATTGTGCTGGCGACAGTGCCGATCGCCACGTGCGCGCAGGTGGTCCCGCAGAGCCCCACCAAGACCATGCGGCGCCGCCCCACGTAGCCCAACAGCCAGATCGCGAAACACATCGCGAGCACCGACATCAAGCCGTTCGCGGTGTTCGCCACGATCGCGGCGTCCATCGCGAGCCCCGATTTCGAGATGATCTCGGTCCCGTAATACATGACGGAGTTGACGCCCGTGATCTGGTTGATCACCGCGATCCCAATCCCGACGAACAGGCAGCGCCTGATCCACGGCGTGGCCAAGTCCGCCCACGAGGCCCTCGCCTGGGTCGACTCGCGTTTGATGTTCTCGTTGATCTCGTCCAGCTCCGCCTGGGCGGTCCCCGGCGCCCGCACCCTCTCCAGCACCTGGAACGCCTCTCGTTCCCGGCCCCGCATCGCGAGCCAGCGCGGCGACTCGGGCATCACCTTCATCCCGACCCACAACGCGATCGCCGGGATGACCGCCATCGCCAGCATCAACCGCCAGACGTGCTCCTCTCCGCCTAGGGTCTTCGCTATCACAGCGTTTGACACGAAGGCCGCGAACTGGCCAGTGACGATCATCAATTCGTTGCGGGTGACCAGCCGGCCACGCCGCTTAGTCGGCGAGATCTCCGCCAGATAGGACGGCACAGTCACCGAGGCCCCGCCCACACCGAGGCCCAGGATCACACGCGCGACAGTCATCAGGTACCGGTTCGGCGCGAGCGAGCAGGCGGCGGCGGCCACGGTGAACAGCACCGCGAGAACCAGAATGGTGCGACGCCGCCCGATCCGGTCCGACAGCCGCCCTCCCAGAAGCGCGCCCACCGCCGCCCCGGCGATCAGCGAAGAGGCCACGACGCCCTTCCACGCCTCACTCAGGTCGAGTTGCCCGGGCGCGGCCATATAGGGCAGCGCGCCGTTGATGACGCCTGTGTCGAATCCGAAAAGGAGTCCCCCGAAGGTGCACACCAGGACGGCGGTCCTGAGAGTGGCTTGATAGTTTGAGTGCGCGGACGCCGGCGGGAGCCCGGTCGCGGTCTGCGAAACGGCCATTGTCGTGTTTCCTTCTGTCTAGTCTCAGTGAATGTTCGAGGCGGGGACGCCAGCGCGCCTCACGGCGCCGGCACCAGCACGTCGCGGACAAGCGCCTCGAGGTCGGCGTCCGCGGCGAGAAATTGCCGCAATGTTTTCCGGGTCGCCCCGAACGAATCGAATTCGGCCGGGGTCAGTCCGTCCGGTTCATACGCTCGCCGGAATTCGGGGATGCGGTCCAACAGCGCGCCGAGGATCTCCGGCGCGACCGGCGCGTCCATGCGCGGCGGCAGCGGCAGATTGTTGTCGTTGATCAGCGTCTGCCATTTGAACGGCGGCGAGACGACGACATCGCCGCCCACGAACTCAGTCAGGTGCAAGATGTTGCGGAACGCCGCCGAGAGCAGCCGGGCCCGGAGCCCCAGCTCGCCGAACGCCGCGTAGGCGCGCTTGAACGCGGCCACGCCCGCCCACTCCAGGTAGCCCGGGTCGATCGCGATCCGGTCGCGTCCCACCACGTCCCGCATCCAATCGTCGAGGCGTCCCACCATGATGGTCACCACCGGGCCCATGGTCGCCGTCTCCTTGCCTTCCGCCTCGCGCCGCGCCAGCCCCCGTTCGATCGCCTGACCAGCGGCGACGGCCTGGGCCGCGGTGAATGAGACCGTCACGTTGACCGAGACCCCCCGTAGGGTCGCCTCCTCGACAGCTTCGATGCCGACCTCCGTCGCCGGGATCTTCACGATCACGTTCGGCGCGAGGGACGCGAATCGCTCCGCCTGGTCCACGAGAGCGCCGGCGTCGCGGTGCAGCCGAGGGTCGGTCTGCATCGACAGGCGCCCGTTGACGCCGTGGTGGCGCTCGAACGCCGGCAGCAGCAGCCGCGCGGCGTCCTCGGACAGCTCCTCGACGATCTGCCAGCCGATCTCCGACTCGGTCGCCGTGGGCCGCGCCGCGGCGATCTCGGCGACCCGCCCGCCCCACCTGGGCCAGTCGGCGCCGACACAGCTCACCGCGATCACCGGGTTGCACGTCGCGCCGACGGCGCCCCAGCCGATCGCTCGCCTCAGTTCGGCCGGGTCCGCCGAGTCGTTCCACAGCGCCGTCGGCTGCGTCTCCGTCATACGTTTCAGCGTCGGTTCAGTCATTTTGCCCTCCCATGTTTTTCACCAGCCGCACGATGCCGACCGGCCGCCATCTCGACCACCGCCCGTCCCAGCACCTCGCCTTGGGCGAGCGCCTGGTACCCCGCGCCGGCCTCTTCGAGGGCGAGGCGGCGCGTCACCACTCCCCGGTAGTCGATCACGCCCTGCGCCGCCAGGCCGATCACGGCCGCGAGATCTTGCCTGGTGAGCGCCCCGTAGGAGCCCTGGATCCGCAGCGAGGTGCGAACTAGCTGGTTGATCGGCACCTGCGCGGCTTGGCCGCCGCCCCCCAGCCCGATCGGGATCATGCGGCCGCCGGGCGCGACCAACCCGAGAGCGGTGGCCCAGGTCTCGGGGCGCCCGAGGACCTCGAACGCGACGTCCACACCGCGGCCGGAGGTGATCTCTCTCACGGCCTGCACGGCATCGTGCGTCGCCGAATTGACCGTGTGCGTCGCGCCCGCGGCGTGCGCCGCTGTGAGTTTGTCTTCTGCCACGTCGACGGCGATGACTTGCGCGGCGCCCATGGCCCGCGCGATTTGGCAGGCGTAGCCGCCGACTCCGCCGACCGCGACCACCGCGCAGGTCTCCCCGTGACGCAGGTCGGCGCCACGCCGGACCGCGCCGTAGGCGGTGAACGCCGCGCAACCGAGGGTCGCCGCCGCGATCGGGTCCATGCCGTCCGCGAGCGGGGCGACGGACGTGGCGGGCAGCACCGCGTATTCGGCCAGGCCGCCCATCGAGTACTGGTAGACGGTCTGGCCGTCTGGCCGCGCGAGGCGCGAGGCGCCGTCGTAGAGCACCCCGCGCAGGCGATTCATCTGGTAGAACGCTGGGCAAAGCGCGTCGCGGCCGCGGGCGCATTCGGGGCACGAGCCGCATGGCATCAAGAACGCCGCGGCCACGGGTTGGCCGGTCTTCAGGTCGGAGCGTTCGAGGCCGGGGCCGAGGGCCGCGACCGTCCCGGAGACCTCGTGCCCCAGCACGGCCGGCGTGGGGAAGGCGATCTGGCCCCCCAGGACGTGCAGGTCGGAATGGCATAGGCCGCAGGCCGCGACTTCGAGGAGCACCTCGCCCGCCTTTGGCGCGGGGACGGGCAGCTCCTCGATCGTGAGGGGCGTGCCCGGCGCGGTCAGCACCGCGGCGCGCATCGTTTTTGGAACTCGCATGACGCTTCTTTCGCTCTTGACAGCCGGTCAGATGAGGGGACGTTGCCGCCGCTTCGCGGCGACGTATTCGCGGCGAGCCAGCTGGGTGCTCGCCAGGGTCGAGACTTCCGCGACGGGCACGTCCCACCACGAATCGGATGGCGGGTTCGGGCCTTCCATGTCCGTCTCGATGTAGATCATGACGGGACCCGAGGTGGCCTGGGCTTCGCGGAAAGCGGCCCTGAACTCGGTGATCGTTCCGACCGGGATCACTTCAAGCCCCCAGCTGGCGGCGTTCGCGACGAGGTCGACCGGGGTGGGCGGACCGGTCAGGCCGCCGGTCTGTGGGTCACGCCTCAGGTATTTGGTGCCGAAACGTTGCGAGCCGTGCGATTCGCTGAGCGCCCCGATCGAGGCGTAGCCATGGTTCTGCAGCAGCACAAAGATCACGTGCACGCCTTCTTGGACGATTGTCGCGAGCTCCATCGGCAGCATCTGATAGGCGCCATCACCGACGATGCCGACCACTTCGGCCTCGGGAGCGGCCCACTTCGCGCCCAACGCGGCTGGGATCTCGTAGCCCATGCATGAGTAGGCGTATTCGACGTGGTAGGACTGGGAGGTCTCGGCGCGCCACAGGGCTTGCAGATCGCCCGGCATCGAGCCGGCGGCGTTGACCAGGATGGAGTTCGCGCCCATGAGGTCGTTCAGGGCGCCGAACACTTCGGTTTGGGCTGGCAGCGGGCCGTGCCCGAGGTGGTAGGCGGAGTCGGTGACCTTGGCCCATTGGGCGCGCTGTTCTTGGATGTGCCGCGCGTAGCCGCGGCTGACCTGGCGCCCGGCGAGTTCCTCGGTGAGGGCTTCCAGCGCGGCGCGGGCGTCCGCCACCACCATCAAACCGGAGTGTTTGGCGGCGTCGAACGAGGCGACGTTGATGTTGACGAACTCGACCGCTGGGTTTTGGAACTGGGTCCGCGAGGCGGTGGTGAAGTCTGAGTAGCGTGTCCCGATCCCGATCACCAGGTCCGCTTCGGCCGCGAGCCGGTTCGCGGCCCCGGCGCCTGTCGCTCCCACGCCCCCGACCGACTGCGGGTGGTCCCACTGGATCGCGCCTTTGCCGGCCTGCGTGTCGGCGACGGGGATGCCGGTGGCGGCGGCGAAGGCGCGCAGGGCGGCATCGGCCTCCGAATAGACGACGCCGCCGCCGGCGATGATCAGCGGGCGTTCGGCGGCGCGGATCGCCGCGGCGGCGCGGAGCAGCTGGCTGTGTTCCGCTGGAGGCCGGGCGATGTGCCACACCCGCTTCGCGAACAGCTCAACTGGCCAGTCGAAGGCTTCCGCCTGGACGTCCTCGGGGAGGCAGATGGTGGCCGCGCCGGTCTCGACCGGGTCTGTCAGCACGCGCAGCGCGCCGAGCAGCGCCCCTGGCAACTGTTCTGGGCGGTGCACGCGGGCGAAGAAGCGCGAGACGGGCGCCAGCGCGTCGTTGACGGTGATGTCTGGGTTGTGGGGCTGCTCCAGCTGTTGCAGGACCGGGTCGGCGACGCGGGTCGCGAATGTGTCGCTGGGCAGCAGAAGCACGGGCAGGCGGTTGGTGGTGGCGAGGGCGGCGCCGGTCACCATGTTTGTGGCGCCGGGGCCGATCGAGGACGTGGCCGCCATGGTGGCGAGCCGTTTCGAGGTCTTGGCGTAGGCGGTCCCGATGTGGACGGCGCCCTGCTCGTTGCGGCCCAGGATGTACTCGAGGTGGTCTTCGTCCGCGGCGGGGGCGACCTCGTTTTGGAGCAGCGCCTGGCCCAGGCCGCAGACGTTGCCGTGCCCAAAGATTCCGACCACGCCGTTGACGAACCGCCGCTCGTCTCCGTCACGTTCGGTGTATTGCCTGCTCAGGAACCTGACCACGGCCTGGCCCACGGTCAGGCATTCCGTTTGACCCCGCGATTCGCGCTTCCCAGTCATGTTCCTCCCTCTTCGGGCGACGCCGTCGACACCGGCGCCAACCCCTTTGTCCGGTCCAGCGTAGCGCATTTGACCGGTTGTCATGACATGCGGACCAGGAGGATCTCGGACGGCGTCCCGGGTTGTGGCGTCCCACCCGGGGTATGGCCGATCGCTGAAGCGGGTTCCGTAGTATTGCTGACTGTGATCTTCCGCGCGATCGCCGACGGGCGGCCCTACCCGGAACACGGCTTCGTGGCGCCGAGCCAGTGGGCCGCGATACCGCCGCGCCAGATCCGGCTGGCGGAGCTGATCACCACCAAGTCCACACTTGGTCTAGCCAACCTCCTGGCGGAAGACTCGACGTTCTACGGCGATCTGTTCGCGCACGTCGTGCACTGGAATTCGGCCTACTACCTGGAGGACGGGCTGCATCGGGCGGTGCGCGCCGCGCTGCGCGGCCGGGGCACACTGCACGCGCGGGTCTTGGACCTCGACGCTCCACAGGGCGGCGGCGAACCGCCCCGGGAGGCGCGATGAGATCCCCGAAAGAGATCCGGCGCAGGCATATGCGCTGGCGGCAGACCTTCGTCTACACGCTGCTGGTCGGGGTGGTGGCGGTGGTGGGCGTCATGGCCTTGGGCATGTGGAATGGCCAGCTCGCGGCAGTGCTGCAGACTGGCTTCAAGGTCAACGCCACCGAAGAGCCGAACCTGCGGGCCGTTCCCTGCCCCTCCAGCCCCAACGCGCGCTACCCGGACCCGAGCGCCGTCGAGGCGCGAGTGCTCAACGGCGGCGGGCAATCGGGATACGCGGCGGCGGCGGCCAAGGTGCTCGCCGCGCAGGGTTTCCCCGAGCCGAGCGCAGGGAACACCTCCCCCTACGCCGGTTTGCTTCAGCTGGTCACCGGGGTCAAGGGCGTCGACAGCGCTTACACCCTGCTGCAATTCTCCCCGGAAGGCTCAGTGATAGTGCTGGACGGGCGTGAGGACGCGACCGTGGACGTGGTGCTCGGCGCGGCCTACACCCAGCTCCGCACCCCGGACGAGATCGACTACGAACCCGGGGGGCAGATCGTCGCCCTCGAACGCTGCCGCGCCGCGGAGGACCTGCTCGAAGAGTTGCCCACCACCGCGGCGAGCGCCTCAAGTTCAGCCAGCCCCTCCGGCGCGGCGACCGAATAAGACACCGCCTCCCCAGCGCACGATGCCGTCCGCCACCGCAGATCACTGGAACGAGAAAGCCCGCCCGGAGCGGCGCAGCAAGCCGAGGATCGGCCGACCCAACAAGACCAACGCGGCCGCGCAAGTCACCGCCCGAACCGTGTCCCACGAGGTGGTCGACGTGACCAGCGTGAAGGTCACGAAGCGCTGCAAGTTGCGAGCCGCACCGGCCGCCGGGTCGAACCCGACGCCGCTGGCCGCCGCGCCAGCGCCGGCCAACGACGGCCAGAACCACAGGTTCATCAACGCGCCGAACAGATAACTCGAGACGATTCCGTAAACCGCCAACAGCGCGATCTCCCGCCGGCCCCGCACCCGCCTCGGGAGCAACCCGGCGCCTGCGGCGAGCCACGCCGCGCACACCATCTGCATCCCGAGCCACGGTCCGACCCCGCCCGTGAGCAGCGCCGACGCGAGCAGCGCCACACCGCCGAGCGCGAACCCAAAACCCGCGCCGAACGCCCGCCCGCCCAGGATCAGCAAGAAGAACACCGTCTCGAAGCCGCCCACACCCGATCCGAGCGGCCGGACCACCGCGATCGCCGCTGACAGCACACCGAGCAGCGCCAACGCCTTGACGTCCATCGTCCCGTCCATCACTTGCGCCAGCACCAGCAGCATCATCCCTGGGAGCAGAATCAACAGCACGCCCGACGACGCGACAGGATCCGCGGCTTGGACACCCAGGAACGGCCAGACCGAAAGAGCGAGGGCGGCGAGGCTGCAGACCACGATCACGAGAGCCGTCGGCCACCTGGCCGGCTGGGCAGACGACGCGGCCGCGGCTCGGACCCGGCCTGTCATGGCGCCACACCCAACGCCGCCAGCGCGGCTTCCACCGTGAGGCGCGCCGCCGGAGCGGTCACTTTCGCGATCTGCGGGGCGTGAGCAGGCACCGACAGCAGCAACTCGGCGGCCGGGCCGTCCGCGACGACCCGGCCGTCCGCCAGCCACACGATCCGGTCCGCGGCGCCCGCCAGGAACTCGACGTCGTGGCTGGCCACCAACACGCCTTTGCCCTGCGCGACGAGCCGTCGCAGGATCACCGTGAGCCGCTCCTTCGCGGCGTAGTCGAGCCCCCGACTCGGCTCGTCGAGGGCGATCACGGCGGTGTCTCGAGTCAATTGGAGGGCGAGCGCCAACGCCAGCCGCTGACCCTCGGACAGGTCCCGCGGATGCGTCGCGGGAGGGATCCCAGGGGCGAGCTCCTCCAGCGCGGCGGCAGCCGCGGGCGAGGGCAGCTCAGCGGCGACAGAATCAGCGCAGAACAGGTCCGTCGGCTCGCTGGGCACCAGGGCAAGCCATCGCTCGGCGCCGGGCTCGGCGGTCAAAGCCCAGAGCAGGGAAGTCTTGCCGGCCCCGTTGCGACCCATCAGACCCGTGATCTCTCCGGCGCGCAACTCCATGTCGACGCCGCGCACCGCCCGGACCGGCCCTGGATGGGTCACAGTCACGGCCTTGGCCGAAAGCACCACCGGCTTTGGCGCCGCCGGGCCCTCCCCGGGGACGAGCGGGTCGGCATCGGGCACCGGGTGATGGTGTTCGGCCGACCAGGCGCGCACCGCGCGGCGGGCTTCGCGGACAGTCAGGGGCAGCGGGTCGCATCTGAGCGCGCGGGCGAGGCGGACCAAGGGCGGCGCGATGGCCGAATCGCTGAGCTGCGCGCGCGGCGGCCCGATGTCGACCCGGCCGTCGGGATGCACCCGCACAATCCGGTCCGCGAGCTGGATGACGCGTTCCAGACGATGCTCAGCCATGAGGACGGTGATGTCTAGGTCGTCGACCAGGCGGGCGATGGCGGCCATGACGTCCTCGGCGGCGGCGGGGTCAAGGGCGGACGTCGGCTCGTCGAGGACCAACGCCTTCGGGTGCGCGGTGAGCGCCGCGCCGATCGCGACACGCTGCGCCTCGCCAGCGGACAGCTGAGCGGGGTCACGCTCCCGGAGCGCGGTTATGCCGAGCAGGTCGAGGATCTCCTCGACACGCGCCCGCATCGTGGCCGGAGCGGTGCCCAGCTGCTCCATGGAATATGCGAGCTCATCCTCGACACGGTCGGTCACGAACCCGGCCGCGGGGTCCTGACCCACATATCCGACCAGGTCCGCAAGCTTTCGCGGAGGGTTCTCGGCAGTCGACCGGCCGTCCACGAGGACTCGACCGACGAGGTGGCCACCGGTGAAATGCGGCGCCAGTCCGTTGACCGCTTTGAGCAAGGTCGACTTCCCGGCGCCGGTCGGGCCGATCACCAACGTCAGCTCGCCCGGCCTGAGCCTGAAGTCGACGTCCCGCAGCACGGGCCGGCTGGCCTGCGCGCGGGCGCCACCCTGGTCCGGCCGACGCGCCGATCGCCGCCGCCCCCGTTCTGCGCCGGCCTCGTCACCGGGGTAACTGAAGGTCACGTTGTCGAAGACGATCACGGGTTGACCTGCGCTTTCGGTGTCCAGGCGGGGAGCGCCGCGGCCGCGGCGCCGAGCACCACGGTCCAAGGGAGTGGCGGCCAAGCCAACGCGCTGGGTTGGAGGGCTTGGGGGCCGGTCAACGGGACCGCTGACGCCATCCCAATGATCAGGGCGGCGGCGCAAGCCACAATCAACCATTCCACCGGTCCCCAATGGTCGCGGGCGAGGCGGGTCACAGCCGCATCGCGGCCAAGGGAGCGCAGCAGCGCCCAACCACCGGCCAAGGCCACGGCCAGGACCGTCCAGCCCAGGGCGCGACGCCCGCCGGTCACGGCTAGCGCACCCCAGGCGCACAGCGCCAGTGTGGCGCAGCCGCCAGCGGCGCGGGCGGCGCGCTGGGCTGGGGAGACAACCCGGGCGGTGGCCCCATAGCCACGCGACTCGAGGGAGGCCGCAAGCGCGAGCGAACGGTCCAACGCGTCAGCGAGCACCGGGAAGACCACCCGCAGCACCGCCCCGCGGCGGGTCGGGGCGGGGCCACGCAACGCGACGGCTCGGCGAACCCGCCGATAGGTCAAAGCGAGAGATGGGAACACAGTCAACGCGACCACCACCGCGGCGCCGACCTGCCGCAGCGCGCCCGGCAGCGCGGCGAGGACCCGCTTCGGACTGGCGAGGACATTGGCGGCGCCGACCGCGAGGATGAGGGTGGCGAGCCGCATCCCATCCCGCAGCCCTAGGTAAAGCCCGTCCCAGGTGACCGGGCCGAAGAGGACCAGCATCCCGCCGGGGAGACTCCAACGCGGCAGATCCAACGCGACGGGGCCGCTGCCGGCGCCGACCGCGCCGAAAACCAGTCGGAAAGCGACACGGATCACAACCACGACGACCGCGAGGATGACGTAAAGCCGCAGCGTGCGAGCCCACTGGCTGTGGCCCCGGCAAGCCGTCGCCACCGCTAGCGCGGCCGTCGCCAGCAGCGCGAGGATCAGCGGATTCGTCGTTTGCGAGGCGCATCCGGCCAACGCCAGCGCCCAAAGCCACCAAGCTCCAGGGTGGTTCCCGCTCCGTTCAGCCACGCCGGCGCCGCCCTCGGGCTGCCAGGAAGCTCGCCGTGGACGCGGCCGCGACCAGGACCACCGCGAACGCGGTCGCTCGGGGGCCTTCCAACGGTCCGGATTGGTCTGCGGCGGTCACCTGGCTGGACGGATCGGCGGCCGGTGTGGTGCTGGGGGACGGCCGGTCGGCATCGGCGGGCGCCTGGGTCACGGCGGGACTTGAGCTGACGCTGGTGCGCGACTGGTCGGAATCGGCGCCTGGGGTGTCGCGGCTTTCCGTTGTGGGCGTCGCGGGCGCGGCAGACGGCGGCCGGCTGGCGCCCAGGGTTGGGCTGGGGCCGGCCGGGCTGTTCGGCGGGGTGCTCGCCGGACTGCTCGGCGGACTGCTCGGCAGACTGCTCGGCGGACTGCTCGGCGAGGCGGGGACCGGGCTGGACGCCGCCGGCCTGGGAACGGCGATCGGGGGCGGGTCGCCCTCGCCGAAGGACCACGCGATCGCGCTGCCGACGGGGGTCCGGAGCGTGGCCGCGCCGACTGTCGAGTAGGACCAGCTGCGGCCGTCGCCGATCCACAAGGACCAATACGCGTCAGCCGGGGCGCCGTTGCAGGGATTCGGGTAGCCGTCGATGCGGCACACGAATCCGATCTGGTCGGGCACGAACTCGTAGGAGAACCCCGCGGCCTTGGTCGCGGCCAAACCGGATTCGGGCCGGCCCAGGGCGCAGCGGACTGCGGTCGCCGGGTGGGAACCGCCCGCGACGACCACCGTGACGCCTTCGTCCTGGCCGCAGGCGCCGTCGTGACTCGCCGCGGCGGCGGGCGTCGCGGGGCTGAACAGGGCGCTCCCCAGCGCAAACGCCACCAGGACACGCCCGAATGGGCGGTTGACCGACCCCGCCGCGGATGAAGGCGGCGCCGACGCGACGAACGCAGCCACTAAGCGAGCCTTTCTGGGTCCGGCGGCCCGCGGGCACCGACGGCCGAGGCCTGGGTGCTCCGATCCGCAGACCGCGACAGGATATGAGTGGAGCTTCTCGCCCGCTGAGGTTTTCCGGCTCGCGTCTGGGCTGAAGCGGCAGACGCACACGGTTGCGGGTCAGCGCCGGTCTCGCACCGGCTTGCCCTCGCGGCGGGCGGGTAGACCACCCAAGACTAACGCCCGCCTGCGAGCCGCGCCGAATCGCCGCGTCCCGCCCCGAGTCCGCCCCGCCCCGGGTCAGCCCCGGGTCAGCGCCGGGTCCGCCCCGGGTCGGCCCCGGGTCAGCGCCGCGTCCGCGCCGATTCAGCCGAGAGCTTCCCCGACCGCGCGTACGCCTCGCGCTCCGCGCGGAGTTCCGCGACAAACGGCGTGTCCAGCGGCGCCAGTCGGCCACACCCCGCACCATCAGCCCCAGTCCGCTCCGTCGCCGCGAGCAACGCCAGCTCAAGCAGCCAGTCCGCGAACTCCGGATTGCGCGCCAGCACGGGTCCGTGCAGGTACGTGGCGACCACTCGCCCCTGGATCGCGCCTTCCAGGCCGTCGCCGCTCGCTCCGCCACCGTTGCCGACGCCCGCCACCACCCGCGCCAGCGCCCGCGCCGCCGGCCCCAGCTCAGTTCCGCCGCCGTGGTTCTCATACCCCGTCAGGAGTGGCAAACCGTTGACCGGTTCGGCGAGCACCTCCCCCACGGCCCTGGGCTCGCGCCGCCTGGTCGTCGCGTCCAACAGCCCCAGCCCCGGCTCGACCGCCCCGCCCGACACCTCGAAGTCACGCCCCAGCACCTGCAACCCGGCACAGACCGCGAACACCGCCGCGCCACGTTCGACCGCCCTCGCCAGCACCCCCGACGCCCGCAGCTCCCGCGCCGCCGCCACCTGTGACGCGTCCTCGCCGCCGCCCAGAACATACAGGTCACCGTCTTCAGGCGCCGGCTCGCCCGGCCCCACCACCGCCAACCGCACGTCCAACCCGCGGGCCCGCGCCCGCCGCGCCAGCACCAGCACGTTGCCGCCGTCCCCGTAAGTCCCCATCAAAGTGGGGTACAGGTGCACGATGCCGACCACTCCCGACCCAGCGTCCCCTCCGCCAGCTGTGCTCGGCTGGGCCAGCTCACCCGCGGTCACTTGGACACCAACCTCGCGCGCAATTCCTGGAACGCCGTGTAATTCGCCACGACGTCGAGAGCCTGGTCCGGGGCCGCCAGCTCCAGCGCCGCCAGTGGGTCCGCGCTCACCCCGACCACATCCAAACCCGCTGTGTCCAAACGGACCGCCAGGTCGAAGCGGCGTTCGCCCGCCACCCACACCGGGCGGCCAGCCCACTCCTCGAAACCCACATCCCAGATCCAGGACGGGTCACGCCCGTCCGCGCCCCGCGCGTTCAGCACCGTGACCAGCAGCGCGGCCGAGTCCGACACCACACCCATCATCTCCGTCCAACTGGCCGGGTTCTTGCCGAGTAACAACCGAGCCTCCCGGCCGTGCGCGCTCGCGCGCACATAACGCCCATCCACGTCGCTCACCTGCGAGAACGCCTCCAACGCGGCGTCAAGGCTGATCCCTCTGGCGTTGACGGCCGCGAGTGCGATCGCGGCGTTGCCCACGTTGAACCGGCCAGGCAACACGAGGCGGGGCGTGACGGGACCTGCGGGGGTGACGATGCGGTCGGCATCGTGCGATATGAACCAGAGAGTCTCAGGCCGGGCGAAACCGCAGGCGGGACACGCCCAACCGCTGGCGGGACGGGCGAGGGGCGCGCCGCAGCGCGGGCAGAGCGCCGAATCGAGCGTCCACCACTGGCCGCAGCCCACCCACGTGACGCGGGGCGCCGCCGCCGCGGCCCAAACAACCATCGGGTCGTCGGCGTTGGCGACGACCTCCGTCGCTGGGGTGAGTGTCTCGGCCATGCGCCGCCAACGGTCGGCCAGCATCTTGACTTCGCTGCCGCGATCCAACTGGTCGCGGGTGAGGTTCATCAGCACCAGTTGGCTGGCGTGGGTGGCGGCGGCGACGGCGGGGAGGTGGGCCTCGTCGACTTCGATGGCGGCGAAGGGAGCGGCGCGGGACTCAGCCAGGGCGGTCGCCACACCCGGGGCCATGTTCGCGCCGGTGCGGTTGTGGGCCACGGGCGCCCTGGTGGCGAGAGCCTCGGCGATCATCCTGGTGGTGGTCGACTTCCCATTCGTGGCGCTCACCGCTGTGACCTCCATCCCGGCGGCGAGCCGCGCCAACAGCTGCGGATCGACCCGCAGCATGACACGCCCCCCGATCACTTGCCCGCGGCCCCGCCCCAGCGCCCGGGACGCGGCCGCGACGGCTCGGCCTGCGGCGATCGCCGTGCGCGAGCGCAATGGCAGAGTCTGGTCCGGCACGCCCCTAGCCTGCCACGGCCTCGCCCCTGCCGCCAAAGCTGACGAAGTGCGTCCGCGGGCGGCCGAACGCGGTGAGTCGACGGCCCCAATCACTTCGCAGAACCGGAACACTCCGGACCACGGGCCATGGTGCGGGGCCTCGGCGCCGCCGGACTCTCGCACGGGTCCCAGCGCCGCGGCGCGGGCGCGGAACTCTACACTTCTCCTCTCCGGCGAGAGAAGTGTAGGAATGGTGACGCCCGCCCGGACCGGCATCAACCGGGCCAGAACCAGTGCGGGGCCCTGACCAGCGGATACACGACCTAAGCGGGTTCACGGTCAACACCGCCGCCGCGGCAGGGATCGCGGAACTCTACACTTCTCCTCTCCGACCAGAGAAGTGTAGGAATGGTCACACCCGCCCGGATCGACGTCAACCCGACTAAGACTGCCGCACGGCTCTCACCTGCGGAAACACGCCCCGGGCGGATTCACGGTCAAGGCGCGGGCCGCGGCGCGGATCGCGGAACTCTACACTTCTCGTCTCCGGCCAGAGAAGTGTAGGAATGGTCAGGCCTGCCCGGACCAGCGTCCAGGGGGCAGAATCCAACGCAGGGCCCTGACCAGCAGAAACACGACCTCAGCGGGTTCACGGTCAACACCGCCGCCGCGGCGCGGATCGCGGAACTCTACACTTCTCGCTCCGGCGAGAGAAGTGTAGGAATGGTGACGCCCGCCCCGACCGGCGTCCACCTGGCCGTACCCAGCGCGGGGCCCTGACCAGCTGAAACACGACCGAAGCGGGTTCACGGTCAACACCGCCGCCGCGGCGCGGATCGCGGAACTCTACACTTCTCGTCTCCGGCGAGAGAAGTGTAGGAATGGTCACGCCCGCCCGGACCGGCGTCCAGGGGGACAGAACCGCCGCAGGGCCCTGACCAGCAGAAACACGACCCAAGCCCGGTCACGGTCAACACCGCCGCCGCGGCGCGGATCGCGGAACTCTACACTTCTCCTCTCCGACCAGAGAAGTGTAGGAATGGTCAGGCCCGCCCGGACCAGCGTCCACCAGGCCGAACCCAGCACGGGGCTCTGACCAGCGGAAACACGACCCAAGCGGGTTCACGGTCAACACCGCCGCCGCGGCGCGGATCGCGGAACTCTACACTTCTCGCGACCGGCGAGAGAAGTGTAGGAATGGTCAGGCCCGCCCGGAGCGGCAGGCACGGGGCAGTACCCAACACCGGGCCCTGACCAGCAGAAACACGACCCAGGCGCGGTCACGGTCAACACCGCCGCCGCGGCGCGGATCGCGGAACTCTACACTTCTCGTCTCCGTCCAGAGATGTGTAGGAATGGTCAGGCCCGCCCGGACCAGGGCCCACGGGGCAGAATCCAACGGAGGGCCCTGACCAGCAGAAACACGACCCAAGCGGGTTCACGGTCAACACCGCCGCCGCGGCGCGGGCCGCGGAACTCTACACTTCTCCTCTCCGGCGGGAGAAGTGTAGGAATGGTGACGCCCGCCCGGACCGGCATCAACCGGGCCAGAACCAGTGCGGGGCCCTGACCAGCAGAAACACGACCCAATCGTGTTCACGGTCAACACCGCCGCCGCGGCGCGGATCGCGGAACTCTACACTTCTCGTCTCCGGGCAGT
>JAITLE010000116.1 GCA_031278075.1 Bifidobacteriaceae bacterium
GTCGTACCAGAGCGCCCAGGTGCCGCCGGCGAGCAGCAGCGCCGCGCCGCAAGCGCCGGCGATCAGGCCCTTGACGCGCCTTGCGCGCGTGTGGCTAGTTGCCATTGTTGTTGTGTTCCTTTCGGGTCTTGGGGCGGCGGTCAGCCAACCCCCTTGGGGATTTCCGCCCGCTGGGGCGCGGGAGGTTTCCAATCCGCGCACGGAGCCGCGCGCGGTGGCTTTTGGTCGGGCGGGACAACACGTGCGTCACGGTTCCCACCTCGAAACTGTCGGGGTGAACCACACCGCCAACT
The DNA here is from genome assembly GCA_031278075.1 of Bifidobacteriaceae bacterium. GTDB lineage: Bacteria > Actinomycetota > Actinomycetes > Actinomycetales > WQXJ01 > JAIRTF01. Next base: position 294 of record JAITLE010000116.1, read on the forward strand.
GGTCTGCTTCTTCCTCGGTATAGGTCAGCGTGGCGGTCCATTCGTCGGATCCGGACTTGACACCCACCCCGCTGTCAACCGTGATCGACCCAGTGTTCGTGTGCGTGCCGCCGGGCGGCGCCAAACTATGCACCTTGAGGCACCAGACCGCGGTGTCGGTGGACTCGCCCAGGGAGACCAGGGTGTGAGTCGTGACCGGCGGGTTCCCGCTCGGCGGATATGAGATCTTGTCGGCCGGGTCGGCCGGCTCGGTCGCCAAGTAAGCCGCGCAATCGACCTCTTCCGGGTCGCCGTACTCGTCCGGGGGCACAAGATAGAGATCCGCCGAAGCGGTCGCGGTGACACCCGCGGGGGGAGCGGTGATCCCCGCCGAATAAGTCAGCAGGGAGTTGCCCACGGCGAGTCCGGAGACCACGTACTTGGCGTAGACCACACCGATTTGGCCATCCCGCAACGCGTCGATATCGGCTGCGCCAAGATGCCCGCTGAGCTGCGACCCCTGGTCGGCGGAACCCGCCAGGTCCCTTCGCGTCCCGTACCCGATGTGCACCGAATAATCGTTGGGCGAGCCGGCGTCGTCAACCAGACGCGCAGCGTTCTGGGCGCCCGGGTCCCGCTCCACGGCGAACCCCACCTGGCCGCGCTGGATGGTCACCGTGCCCCAGGTGGACGCGCCCCCCCGCCACAGGGCCTGAGTCGCCGAGGCGCCAAAACCCAGCCCCACCGCCAACAGCACGGCGCCGGCGTACAGGCGGGCACGGCATCGGGCGCGGGAAGACGAGGCGCGCCCATGGGCCGGCGGGCGAGGCGAAACGGGACGTCGCACGGTCATGGCACCGGCACCCCCCACTTCTCGCCGGCGCGGACCTGGTCGAAGGTCCATGTGACCGCGGGGATGACGAACGCGTCGAGCCCTTGGGGATCTAGCGGATCGTCCCAGGCGTACGGGTAGGCCGGGGAACTCCCGCTCTCGTCTAAGAACGCGATGGTGACGGTCACCCGCCACTCCAAGTTGCTCCCCTGGTGGATGCCCGGGAACCCAGCCGGCATCTCGAGCGCGCCCGCGCCGTCAGCCGCCGTGTAGCCGTTGGACTTGGTGAACAGCCTGTAATCCTGGCCCAAAGCCAGGGACAAGGCCACAACCTGGAACGATGAACCAATCTGATCGATGTCCCGCGCCTCAAGCTTGTAGGTCGCTGTCACTCCGGATGGCGGCCAATTCGCGGTAGGCGTGTCCCAGTCCACGTAGAGGATGGCCGCGATGTTGTCGCCCACGAGGGTCGTGGTGAAGGTGCCTTGGAGTTCGATCTCGTCGCCGGGCATCGCGGTGAAGTCGTCGAGCAGCGCGCCTTCGAGCTCGTCGCAGGTCGCGGGGTCTGGATCGCGGACGCAGCCGCTCTGGCCTGCCGGCGGGAGGCCTCCGGGGACACCAGCCGCGACCGTCTGGCGCCACGTCGCCCAATCGTTCGTGGTGCTATTCCACTCGATGTTGCCAGCTCGAATAGCCGCGGCAGCGACGGTGTCGGTGTCATACCACAGCGCGAACGTGGTCGCGTTACCGCCCATGATCAGCGCAAACGGGAGCGCCGCGGCCACGCTCGCCGCGAGCGCGGCGGTAAGGCCAGCGCTGCGCCAGGTCTGACGGGCGCCCCGCCGCCCGATGCCGACCCGCCGCCCGCGTTGTCGCCTCAACCGCCGTTCGGGGCCGTGGCCAAGCCAAGCGGCCAGGGCCGCGAAGGTCCAGCCCCGCGCGGCGCGGGCAGGGCGGGTCGCGAGGATGGGTGTTGATGCGGTTTGGGCTGGAACGAACTGGGTTGACGGGGCCGTAGCTGAGGTGGTTTGGGTGGGCTGGGCTGGGGCGGTTCGGGCTGAGTTGGCGTGGACCGCTGAGGCGGCGCGGCGCGCCGCGCGGGCGAGGCGTTTGACGCCGGCCCAGGTCAGCTCGGCGAGGGTCGGGTTGTCGTCGCGGGCTTCCGGGCGGGCGGGCGTCAAGCCGTCACGGGGCGTCATTCCGCCACCCCCTTGATCAGGCAGGCGCGCGCCTCGGTCGGCCAGATGGGGCTGTCGAGGTCCGCCGGATCGATCGCGGACGCGGGGTAGCTGGCCACGCCGCTGGGCACAGACGCCGGGGTCAACTCCCAATCCAACACACAGGACTCGCCGAGAGCCGCGTCCTCGACCTTGAAGCCCTCGCCTGGGTCCGCGCCTGAGGCCGGCAGCAACGCGCCCGTCAAACCGATGTTGGCCACGGTGTAAACCCAATACACAGTCGAACCGGCTTCTAGCGAGCCGCCGCTCGCAACCCGCGTGCAACCGGCCACCTTCTCACCGTCGACAGCCACCTCACCGTTGGTCGTGACGAGATCCCCCGGGGTCGGTTCCTGCTCCCCAGTGCATGTGAACGCGAGTTTGGTGAGCTGAACCATCGGTTGGTCCAGCGGTTCCTGCGGGCCGAGCACCTCGTCTTGTTCATCCGTTGGCCACAACCCGCCGGAGCCGGATGTGTCGTTGTCCTGCCCGTAGCCGTATTTGGCGGGGTGCAGCACGGTCTTAGGGCTTGGGTCCGGCCAGGCTGCGGCCTCGCAATAGGCGGCGGCGAGCCGGGCCTTATCCCAGTCAGCGATGTCCTGAGGCTCATCGACAACCTGAGGCGTGATGACCTGGTTCAGGAGCTGGCGCAGTTGCCATTGCTGGAAATACGGCGCTTGAACGATATCCGCTGACTCGTCCGAGGTCAGGAAGCTGCCCCAGTCGTAGTTCGGGTCCGGCGCAGTCTGGCCTTGCTCCACCACGCCGCTGCAACCGCCCCAGTTCGCTATGTGTTGCACGCTGGCCCCGCCGATCGCGAACTTGCCACCAGTTTGCACATCGGTGATGTTGAACCTGATGACGGCCGCGTAACCCGCGGGCACGAGCACACGGTACAGCGACATTTGCGGCTGGTCGCCTTCTGCGGGCGCCACGATCGGAGCCGTGGTGACCGAACCGCCCACTTGGGACCAATCGCCCAGCTGGTAGTCGGTTTTGTCGACCGAATAAAGCATCGCCTCGGCCGAATAGGTGGCGCCCCACGCGCCGGCGAGGACGTACAAGTACCGGTCGGAAGCAGAGATGACCCAACCCGTGCCATCGTAGGTGTCGTTGTCCGTGCTCCCGGGCCCGAGCGCCTCGCCCACGATCACCCGTGCCACATACTCCTCACTGCAGCGCGCAGACGCCAGGCCGCTGGTCGGCGCCGGGTTGGACGCCCCATAGCCACTTCCTGCGTAAGAAGAGGTGGTGGGACCGCCGTAATTGGCTGAGGCATCCCAGGAGATCTGCACTCCCTCGGCGAGCTCGGTGTATTGGGGATGAGCCACCCCGCTGGAGCCCGCCACGGGCTCGTAATACGCGGAGCAACTCGATAGGTTCTGGTTCACCCCCCTGAATTCCATCACCGGGTTTGCGCCGCTTGCGCTGCCCGTGTAGTAGGCGTAGTGGCCCAAGCCGTTCGAATTATCGACCATGGTCGCGTGGCGCCAGCCGTCGACTATCAGGCCGGTGCCGCCTGGGTCGGACAGGTTGAAGGTGCGGGTGGGCGGGGTGACGCTCGCGTCGGAGATCGGCACATCGAGGGTGTCGACCACCAGGCTGCGCGCGAAATTAGGCTCGAAGGCGACCTTCTGCTGCGACAACGCGGCGCCGCCGAGTGCCACGTGACCGTTCTCGCGGGCGACTTGGTCAAGTGTGACCGTCACTTTCGCGCCGTGGCCTGCGGGGATGTACACGGTGTACAAGGCGTTCACGGCCTCGTCCCCGGCGAAGAGGCTGCCGTAATACGGCACAGGCTCGGCGACGGACGTGGACGGGGCGGCCAGCGTTGTGGTGGTGATCTCGACCGACGCCTCAGCCTGCCATGCGCCGCCGATGAAACGCAGGACCCGCGCCTGGCTCGCAGGCGCCACCGTGATCTCGTAGCCGTTCTTGTCATACGACCCGGGACCCGGCTCGCCCGGCAGAGTCGCTAGATACGAGGCGTTCGGGTCGTAGAAGACGCCTTCGAGTTTGGCGCCGGACTGCTGATAAGCGAGAGCGTAGGCGTCGCCAGAGTCAGGTGAATTCCACCAGCCGGGATCTGTGAGATGTGCCCCCCCCCCGCCGCTTGGGCCCTCCGCGTCGACCGCGTAGGTGGTCCACGAATAGGTCACCGGGCTGTCCGGGCGCTGGTAGACGCCCCCATAAGCCCCACCGCTCGGGCCGGGCGAGCTGGAACCGCTGTCATAAAGGGAACGCCATTCCAGACCGGTCCCGCCTGGCCGCGAGACCGCCAGATACCCGCCAGTCCGGCCGATCGTCCCGCCCAAGCCACCCGGTTCGGGGCAGTAGCTGTAGGGATTGTCGGGATGCTCCTGGCCGGCCGCCTCGTAATACGGGTTGGAGCACTCGACGCCGGTCAAGTGGAACCAGTCCACGTCGCCGTAAGCCGACAGGTTGAAGATGACCGCGCCGTTGTTGTCTTGGGGGATCTCCTGCACATTGACTGTCAGCACGTTGCCGAGCGTGGCGCCAATCTGGTGCGCCGGCGTGGCGGCGTCAGACGCCCCACGGGGGACCGTGAAGACAGCCACCAGCGCGCCGACCACCAAGAAGGTCAGGCCTGCGCGCGCTCGGGACTTCAACTCTGTGGCACCAATCCGGGGTAGACGACACCTGCTCACCACACCACCCGCGAACGCTCCCCAAACGGCTCACGCCGCGCGCAAACTGGCCACCTGGAGACAGAGCGCCCCAGAGCCCAGCTATGTGGCTAAAGTCACATTAGAGCACAGGCCTCTTGGGACCAAGCCAAAGGTCCTAGGCCGGGTAGAAATACGCCAGCCCGTGACCCGGCCTGGGCGTCTGTCTCGGGGCGCGGCCGAAAGCTGTGACAGCGGCTCATGGGAGAATTCTCGGAGGCGGAGAAACCCAAGCGAAGGAGCCTCGCGTGACCAATTTCCTATACGAAGACATGCTGCCCCAAGGCGCGGACACAACCCCATATCGCCTGCTCAGCAGGCACGGCGTGGAGTTGGTGGAAGGGCCGGGCGGCCGGGCGTTCCTCAAGGTGACCCAAGACGCGCTGGCGGCTTTGACACAAACCGCGATGCACGAGATCGCCCACTACCTGCGGCCTGCGCACCTAGAGCAACTCGCGGGAATCCTGCTGGACCCGCAAGCCAGCCCGAACGATCGGTTCGTGGCCCTGGACCTGATGAAGAACGCGAACATCGCGGCCGGTGGAGTGCTGCCGATGTGCCAAGACACCGGCACGGCGATCGTTGTGGGCAAGCGCGGCGGGCGCGTCCTGACTGACGGCCCGGATGAGGCGGCGATCTCGCGCGGCGTCTACGAGGCGTACCGCAAGCTGAACCTGCGGTACTCGATGAACGCGCCGCTCACCACCTGGGACGAGGTGAACACGGGCACGAATCTGCCCGCCCAGATCGAGCTGTACGCGGACACCGCGCCCGGCCACGAACTGGTTTACAAGTTCTTGTTCATGGCGAAAGGCGGCGGCTCCGCGAACAAGTCATACCTGTTCCAGGAGACCAAGGCGATCCTGAACCCGGATTCGATGATGGACTTCCTCGACCAGAAGATCCGCTCTCTCGGGACCGCGGCGTGCCCGCCGTACCATCTGGCTGTGGTGATCGGCGGGACATCGGCCGAATACTGCCTGAAAGTCGCCAAATACGCGTCCGCGAAATACATCGACGGCCTGCCGACTCAGGGCTCGCCGGCTGGGCACGGGTTCCGCGACCTGGCGCTGGAGGCGCAGATCCTGGAGCTGACCCGCCAAATGGGGATAGGCGCACAGTTCGGCGGGAAATACTTCTGCCACGATGTGCGCGTGGTGCGGCTCCCCCGGCACGGCGCCTCGCTGCCGGTCGCGGTGTCCGTGTCCTGTTCGGCAGACCGGCAGTGCCTCGCGAAGATCACACCGGACGGGGTGTTCATCGAGGAACTGGAACGCGACCCGGCGCGGCACATGCCGCATGCGGCTGAGACACAGCCCGGAGCGGGCGGCGGCGCGGGCGGAGACGGCGAAGTGGTCGCCGTCGATCTGCGCCGGCCGATGCCGGAGATCCTCGCCCAGCTAGACCAATACCCGATCCGGACCAGGCTGGCGCTCAACGGGCCCATGGTGGTGGCCCGCGACATCGCCCACGCCAAGCTGCGCGACCGCTTAGACGCCGGCGAGGGCCTGCCCGAATACTTCCTGAACCACCCCGTCTACTACGCCGGGCCGGCGAAAACCCCGGCGGGCATGGCATCTGGATCATTCGGGCCCACCACAGCGGGACGGATGGATTCCTACGTGGACCGATTCCAGGCCGCAGGCGGCTCCATGATCATGGTCGCCAAAGGCAACCGGTCCAAGGCCGTGACCGACGCGTGCGCCGCCCACGGCGGGTTCTACCTCGGTTCCATCGGCGGGCCAGCCGCCCGCCTGGCCCAAGACTGCATCAAATCCGTCGAAGTGCTCGAATACCCCGAACTGGGCATGGAAGCGATCTGGCGAATCGAAGTCGAAGACTTCCCCGCGTTCATCGTGGTGGACAACAAGGGCAACGACTTCTTCGCGGACGTCGCCCAGAAACGGGCCACACCGCTGCGCCTGACCGGCGTGAGCAGGTAGCGAGCGACATGGCGAACGAATCCTCCGCCGATGCCCCGTGGCCAGTCCACGCCATCTCCACCCGGCTCAGGGATTACATAGCGCGGCTCGGATCGGTCTGGGTCGAAGGCCAGATCGTCCAATTCAACCGCCGGGCCGGCATGGCGTTCGGGGTGCTCCGCGACCTCGCTGAGAACGTCGCCCTAGACATCGCGGTCCCCGCCGACGCGATCCTCGGGCTCGAGATCACGCCCGGAGCGCGCGTCGTGGTCAACGGCAAAGTGGAATTCTGGCCCAAACAGGGCCGGATCTCCCTCAAAGCCCGGGAAATCCGACTCGCCGGCGAAGGCCAACTCCTGGCCCAGCTGGAAGCGCTGAAACGCAAACTCGCCGCCGAAGGCCTGTTCGACCAAAGCCGCAAACGGCCGCTGCCGTTCGCGCCCGCGCTGATCGGCCTGATCACCGGCCGCGACTCGGCCGCGGAACGCGACGTGGTCCAAGTGACAAGCCGCCGCTGGCCCGCCGCCCGCTTCGCGATCCGCAACACACTGGTCCAGGGCCCCGCCGCGGCGGGCCAGGTGATGGCCGCCCTCGCCGAACTCGACGCCGACCGGGCCGTCGAAGTGATCGTGATCGCCCGCGGCGGCGGCTCCCTCGAAGACCTGCTCCCGTTCTCCGACGAAGCCCTGGTCCGCGCCGTCGCGGCCAGCCACACACCCGTCGTCAGCGCGATCGGCCACGAACCAGACTCCCCCATCCTGGACCTGGTCGCCGACCTGCGCGCCGCCACCCCGACCGACGCCGGCAAACGCATAGTCCCAGATCACGGACAAGAATCCGCCCTAGTCGAGGGCGCGCTCGCAGCCGCGCGGCGCGCCATCCACGCGTTCCTCGGACGCGAGGCCGAACGCCTGGCCGCATGCCGCACCCGGCCCGTGCTGCGCGACCCGACCTGGATCGTCCAAAACCGGGCCGCCGAGGTGGCGAGTTTGGCCGCGGACGGGCGGCACGGCATCGGGCGGCGGCTCCAAAGCGCGGGCGCTGAACTCACGGCGTTGGTGGCGCGGCTCGGCGCGCTCTCGCCACAAGGGACGCTCGAACGGGGATATGCGCTGGTCACGCGGGACGGCAAGCTCGTCACCGACGCCAGCCAGGTGCACGATGCCGACCGGTTGCGCGTCCGCGTCGCCCGCGGCAGCTTCCCGGTGAGCGTCGTAGGGTTGAAGCCATGAGCGCGCCGAAGCCCGTCGAGGAGCTGACCTATGAAGCCGCCCGCGCCGAGCTCGTGGCGGTGGTGCAGGAACTGGAGGCCGGGGCGCAGACCCTGGAAGAGGCGATGGCCCTGTGGGAACGCGGTGAGGCGTTGGCCGCGCGGTGCCAGGAGTGGCTCGACGAGGCGAGGGCGCGCATCGAGGCCAGGCGCGCGGCGGGCGGTGCTGAGGCCGGCGGGGCAGGCGCCGGCGCCGCGCCGGAGTGACGCTCGGGCGGGGTGACGCCCGGGCGGGGTGGTGTCAGGCGGGGTGACGCACGGGCGGGGTGGTGTCAGGCGGGGTGACGCTCGGGCGGGGTGGTGTCAGGCGGGCGCGACGCGGCCGTCCAGCCAATCCCGCGGGTCGAGGCGCGGGCGCGGCCACTGGTAGTCGGAGTCGAACAAGGGCGAAGAGATCATCATGTCCGCGGTGGCGGAATTACACGCCGCGGGCGTGTTCCACAAGGCGGCGAGACGCAACAGCGCCTTGACATCCGGGTCGTGAGGCTGGGGCTCCAACGGATCCCAAAAGAACAACAACACATCGAGACGGTTCTCGGCGATCATCGCGCCGACCTGCTGATCGCCGCCGACCGGGCCGGAAAGAAGCCGGTTCACATCCAACCCCAGCTCATATTGGA
>JAITLE010000261.1 GCA_031278075.1 Bifidobacteriaceae bacterium
TGCCGCCCCTGGTCAACAGGTCGGATGCGCGCACCCATTCGATGCCGCCCTCGCGGCGGTCTGGAGGGCTGGCATATGCGCCGTCGGTCTTGCGGCGGCGCAGCGACGGGTCGCCGTGCCGGGCGAGATCCGACACGCCTGCCTGCTCGGTCTGTTCCGGCCCTGGCCTGTCGGACATCGCGGCGACGGCTTGCCGCCGGTCGTGGGGGTCATTCACGGGTGTCTCCTTGATTGTGCTTGCTCAGCCAGCGCCCCACAGTGGTGGGGTTCACCCCGAGCCTTTGGCCGATGGCCCGGTTGGTGAGCCCCTGGCCCTTGAGGCGGATGGCTTCTTCCACCTGCGAGGTGCGCCGCGCCTCCCCAACACCGGCCGGGACGCCAAGATCTGGTTCGGCGTCAACGCCGAGCAGCAGGCGGCGTAAATCGTCTTCGGTCAACGCGGCAGGCGGCGGAGCCTCCACCACCGGGAAAAGAACCGGCTCCCGCGCGGGTTCTGGAGCGCTGGACTGTTCGAGTCGAACTCGTTCGGCAGAGTCGGTGGCCGGCGCCGTCACGGCTGGCCGGAGAACCCTGTCCGCCGGTTCCGTCCCGGCCGAGGCGACCGGCCGTGACGGCGCGGTCGGCGTCTCAGCGGCTGGCCCGCCGACTCGCGAGCCCAATGGCGGCGGCATCGGCGCGGATTGACGCGGCGGCGCTGTGTCGGCTGGTTGAGGTTGGTCTTCGTGGCGGGCCAACACCACGGTCAAGTGGGTGATGGCGAGCAGCACGACGGGCGGCACCGCCGACACGGCGGCGGCCAACGCGGGCGATAGCGCGATGTCGGCGGGCATGGCGGCCTGGACCGCGTTCGCGGTGACCGACACCAACGCCCCGGCGGCCAGCAGCAGCCACGAGTAGCGGTGGCCTTTCCGGTCCCGCAGGGCGACGACCGCGACGGTGGCGACCACGATGATCCCGTCCACTATCAGCGGCCAAGCCCACGCCTGGGACTTGGCGATCCCTGCCCGCACCGCCAGATGCGTCAACGCGGTGAACGACAACCAGAACGCGAAAGCGGCGATGAACACCGTCCCGGCGATGCCGGTCCCCAACAACCAGCGCGACGCCCTGCCCTTGCTCATATCGCCGGCGCCGCCTGACGGCCAGCCGCGACAGGACGCGATTCGTCCGGCTGCGCCGCGATGGCGGGCGCGGGGCGGGCGCGCCTGTGCGCGGAGCGGACAGTGGCCGCTATCTCCCGGGCGGCGAGCCCGCAATGCTCGGCGGCGGGCGCCAGCGCCTCGACTGTCGTGTCGAAGCTGTGCCCGGCCTCGGCCATCCGGCAGGCCGCCCAGAACAAACCGGCGTTCCGTTCTCCCTCGGTCCTGCTCGCCACCCACGCCCTCAACGCGCCCGCACGGGCCCCGACCGGGGGCTCGACCCGCCGGGCAGCGGACCGGGGCCGCGCCCGCTCGGGTTCCAGGAACCCGCGCAGCTTGTCGCCGTCCACCGGGCTCGCGCCGTGCCCGGCCCCGACCAGGGTGTAAGGCCGCAGTCCGCCGTGTCCGTCGGCCCCGACCGACGGCGGCAAGACGACGTAGCCGCCCGCGCCCCTGAAATCGACCTGGGTCTTCGCCGACACCCAACTGGGCTGGGACCGGCCTGTTTGGGTCGGGTAGTAGAAGTGCGCGCCGCCGCTCGGGGTGAGCACCCGCAACGCCCAATCCCCGACCCGCAACCGGGCGCACGCCCGGTCGAACCACTCGTACCCCGAACCGGACCCGCGCACATCCACGTCCACCACGTCAAAACCCGAGGCCGGGCCCGTCGGCATCGCGATGTTCGCCGCCGGCCAACGGCTCCACCACCGCTCAACCCCGCCCACGTCAACGGTCGCCGCCAACAGGCCATGCCTGACGATGGGCGACTTCCCAGCCTCCCGGCACGGGAACACCGGCACGCCGTTGGCCGCCAGGAACGGCGCGGCCTCACGCAAAGGCAACCGCTGGGCGGCGATGACCACCTCGGCCCTGGTGTTCACGCGCCCACCGCCGACACCTGCCCGGCCAAAGCCCGGGCCTGCGCGGTCGCGAGCCCCGAACCCCTCACGCCGCGTGCCTGGGCGAGCCGCGCCCGGTCCAACCCGGGCGGGTCGCCGCCGCCGACCTGCTCGGTCCCCAGTGCCTCCAAGATCGCCAGCGCGACCGAGCGGACCCGTTCCCCGGTGGTCCGCACCACCTCGGCGGGCGTCTTGTCCTTCACGGTCGTGGCCCACCCGGAGACGTACGGGACCGTGTAGGCGTCGGTCGGCATCCCGTGGGCCGCAGCGACCATCATCGCCACTGATTCGGCTTCGACCTCCCCGATCCCGCGATGCCGGGCCGGACCATCGTCGCTCGGCTCATGCATCTTGACGTGGGCCAGCTCGTGGGCCAGCGTCTTGACCTGGGCGGCATCGTCCATGTCTGCCCGCACGGACACCACGCGGGCCAGATAATCGGTCATGCCGTTCGCGCCCCCGAGCGCCGAAGCGTCCGCGACCCGCGCCACAGAGAACCCCTCGGCCAACACCTGGCCGGCCAACCCGTCCCACAACCCCTCGGGCGCCCGCCCCTCCAACAGCTCCGGACCAGGCCGCTCCGGCACCGGATCGCCGATGGTCTGGCACACGTCCCACACGTAAGCCGGTTTGACGTTGACGATCTTCGACCGCACCGCCTCGCCCGGTTTGGGACGCTCTTTGAAACCGAGCTTCCGCCACGAGTTCGCGTCCGACGGGCTGCCCGAAGCGAACCGGGCCGTCACCGGCGCCTGGATCATGTAACCCCGCTGGCCCTTGTCAACCGACCGGCCCAACGACTCCCACTGCCGGAACCCGGCCACATACGTCGGCCAAGGCTCGGTGACCGAACCGGCCGCGAACCGCTCCGCGTGCTGGGCGTGGATCAGCAACGTGTTCCCGAAACTCCGGCTTCGGAACCGGGCGGCGAACACCATCGCCCTGCCCCAGTCCTCGCCCGACACCAAGCCCTCCACCGCGGACGTCAACCGCTCATGCAGAGCCTCCAGCTTCGCCTCGCGCTGATCGCGCCAATCCGGGTTCGACACCAGCGGCCTCCTGTCGGGAACATGTGGGCACCTCCAAGGTGCGCAGCGGCCCCCACGTCAAAGGCATGAACCGGCGATTCTGAGGATCGGGCCCGGCCGGAGCAGGGTGCGCCGCGCGCCACCAAGCACGCCACAGGTCGCCCGCCAGCGGAAGGGCTAAGCCTCAAAAACGAGTCGAACCGTACCCGGATCTGGTCCTTTCGTATCCAGGTTCGCTCGGCGCGCGACGGCGAACCTGGCCCGGTAAGCGGCCGGACGCATAGAAGTCGCTTCCTCGAAGACCTGCGCCGCGCGGGCAGTGTTAGCCCACCCTGCCTGACGCGCGATCGCGGCGACCGGATGGCGCGTGTCGGTCAGCATCCCCGTCATGTGTTTGACGCGCAACAAGTTCTGATACGCCTTCGGCGTCTTGCCTACCTGTTCGGTGAACAGGCGCGCGAAGCCTGACCTCGACAGTCCTGCCCGCGCCGCGAGGTCACCCAGTCGCACCGTCTCCGCGTAGTTCCGTCCGATCACCGCCAAAGCCTCGCGCACTTCGGGTGCCAACTCCGTCAGCTTCCCGAAGCACGGTTCGGATGGACGGGAGACCGACGCCAAAGGCTCGACACAGAACAGTCCGCCCGGCTGATTACCCAGCCGGGCGGACTCGTCCACCGCGCCCATCACACCCAAGACCCAAGCCGCCGCCCGCCAGTACCGGCGCACCACCGCTCCCGCCGCTGTCGCTTCAGCGATCCGCTTAGCCAGCCTGAGCACCTGCTCCCAGCGTGCCCCTTCCACCCGCACCACCTGAGAAGGCACGGCCCGCTCCAGGCCGCGCCAAGCCGCCCAATCGTCGGCGAGCGCCTGCGGGTGCGCCCAACGGGTCTGCTGGACCACGAACGAGGGCGCCAAGAAGACCCTGGTGACCGATAGCTCGCCCTCCGGCACCAGACCGCATGGCGTGTTCGGCGCGAGAACCACTGCGCATCCAGGTCTGACGGGATCAGTCAAACCCTCGTCGCGGTGGGTCACCCAGCCGGTGCCCGACACGACCAGGATGATCTCCATCCAGTCGAAAGCCGCTGGCGCCAGCATCGCGCGCAGCACTCGGCCCTCGGCGCAGAACGACGCGCCGGGCTCTACCCGCAACGAGCCCGCATGCGCGCCACCGTTCGCATCACATCACCGGCTGCCGACGGTCCCGCCACCACACGCGACACCCGGACCCAGGCCCAGAGGTCCGCTTCGGCCCCAACGATCCTCGTTGCCCCCCTGAATGGGGCCCGATCACCGGGCACGGCCGCCGACAACGCGCTTGCGGCGCGCCCAGGTGAGCGCCGCGCCGACGGACACCAGCAGCAGCGCCACCAAGCCCAAGGTACCGCCCGCCGTCCCTGTGAACGGAAGGCTTGGCGCCGGCGGAATAGTCGGCTCGGTTCGGCTGGCCGCGACATCCAACTCGATCTCCTCGCTGACCCCGTCACTGAACTCGGCGACGAACGTGTGCGATCCGCTGCCAAGGGTCCGCAAATAGGCTTCGCTGAGGGTGATCACGGTGCTACCGGGCGTGACCCAGTAATGCGCCGAGTCGACTTCCGCGCCCCCGCGCAGCAGCCGCGTGAACTTCGCGTGGTCCGCTTCGACCTTCCCAATAGCCTGCCCGAAACCGCCCCACGAGCCGAAGTGCACGATGACGCGATACAAGTTCGGTGCGCCGCTCTGACCCGTCACCGTCACAGTGACCTCACCGAACACCCCGGACCCGTCCCGCGCGGTCGCCCGGATTGTGGCCGTCCCGTCCGCGACGGCCGTCACCAACCCG
>JAITLE010000173.1 GCA_031278075.1 Bifidobacteriaceae bacterium
CGCCTCAGCGCGGAGCTTAACCAGCTCGATGCAGAACTCGATCGCCTACGGTCGGCATATGATCGGATCGTGTCGGAGCATCAGCGTTTTCACTCGGAGGCTCAAACGTCTGATGCGAGACATGGCGACATCATGGCCCGTTGGGATGCCGCAGCGAAACGATACAACGCCAGAGTAGACGAATACCAGGCCAAACGGCGCGTGTACAACGCAAAAGTGCGCGAGCGCAACGCCAAGGTAGACGAATACCAGGCCAAACGGCGCGTACACGACGCCAAATGGGGCGAATACAACGCCAAAGTGGACGAATACAATTCTCGACTCCAATTCTTGAAAGAGCGCCACGCCAGCAGACCGTCGCAATCCCGCCGAGGCGGCTCCACCCTGTATGATCGGAGCCTGCGTCCAGGCACAGTTCCGTCGGGCGCCGCAGGTGTCTTTGCCAGACGCGACGGCGCGCCCGGTCACTCAACCCAGTACTACGACGATGGGTACCGGGTTTCGTGGGGCACAGACGGTGAACGGGACCACGCGCCGCATTGGACAAACCAGACAGTCGGTAAAAAACATCCAGACCGCCACATTGCTCCGCCTGACACGAGGTAGCAGGTGTCTTCCGGGGCAGGTGTGCATAAGATTGTTCGCCGATCTGGAGGATAGCCGTTGGGAAGCGGCCGCCCTCAAAGCCCGCACCAGCGACGAGCGGGTCGTGCTCCGGCTGTTGGCCGCCCTGGTGTCGATGAGCGGGGATGGTCTCGACCCGGCGGACGCGCTCGGATCGGACGCGGCCACACGGGCGGGGAACGCCCCCTCCGCGCTGGGGCCGCAGAGCTGCTTGAGACCGACGCCGGGCGCGCCGGACGGCTTTGAGGCTGACTTCCTGAGCGAACCGTCTTTGAACCCTCTTTGGACCCTCCAGGGGTGTCTTGGACCCGTTTTCGGACCCCCGTCACTTGGTCAGATGAGCTTCAACAAACATGGCTGGCGCCTTCTCGCGCGGGGTCAGACCACTGGTCAACGCTGGTCTCAACCATTTGGTCAGGGCCAAGGTGGGCTCTTCGCGATGGGGTGTCAGCGCTTGATCGCGATGACCGCCAGTCATCGGTTCAAGTCCGATCTGGCCCACGTCATCGTCGATTCCTCGCCGCGCGCTCTTCGACACACAAGGGGGCGGCACGCCGCCAAAGGCCTTCATCGCGGCGTGGCCGCAGGTCAGGCCCCTAGTCCAGGGTGCGCACCCAGACCGTGGCGCGGCGGTCGAGGGTCTCCGAGTAATCCAGGGACCAGCGTTGCGCGGCCTGGATCGCCTGGATGCGGAAAACATCCATTGTCTCGATCAACGCGGCGCGCACACTCGCCGCGTCGAACGCGGCGAACGTCGCGGCCAAGTCCTTCTGGAAGCGGGCGCCACCCCAGGCCTCGATGTGGCGGCCGTCCCAATAAGTGTCACAATCCGGTCCCTTGATGGCCCGCGTGATCCACGTCTGCATCTGGATCATCGCGTCCTTCAGCGGTCCGTCCACAATCCCGAGGGCGCTCCACACCTCGCCGCGGCCCAGCCGACGCGCGGCCCTGACCACGTCGATCCAGAAGCGGGACACCAGCTCGGCGAACTCCTCCTGCGACGGCCGACCCGGGCGGGTCTCTTCGCCGGCCAGCTCCTCCAAACCAGTCGGCACCGGGCCGCCAGCCTTGAGCACCTGGAACCCGCGCCGCGCGACGTCCGCCAAGATCCGGCGAGGTGTCCCCTCGAGGGCGGGCACGGCATCGTCCGGAAGGATCAACAAGTCGAGCTGGACGGCGCCGTCGAGCAGCAGCCGCCGCACCGGCAAACCGGGCGACGAACGGTCCACGGTGGAGGCCCAAACCCGGCCCAGCGGGCTGAGCCACCGGATCTCCGCGAGTGATTCGGCGGGGTTGGCCGCGAAGACGAGCACGTCCAGGTCGGAGGCCTCGTCGGCTGCGGCACGGGCCCGCGACCCGATCACCGCCGCCCCGGTCACGGCGTCGGTCTCGGCGAGCAGCGCTGAGAGTTGGTCCAAGGTCTCGAAGTAGGTGTTTGCCACGGCATTGACCTTACCGCTCGGCTCTCGCCAGCGCTGCTGTCCAAGGTGAGGCATTTGCCGCCACGCCCGATTTGGCGCCTCTGCGCCTCTCGGGCGCCGGCTGAAGAGGTGGCGCCCAGGCATAGGATCTAGGGATGACGCTGAGCGACGACAAAAACTGGTGGCGCACCGCCGCCGTGTACCAGATTTATCCGAGATCTTTCGCGGACGCGAACGGCGACGGCATCGGCGACCTGAACGGGATCACCTCCCGGGTCGACTACCTGGCGCAGCTCGGCGTCGACGCCGTCTGGCTCTCCCCGTTCTACCCTTCCGCGCTCGCGGACGGGGGTTACGACGTGGACGATCACCGCGACGTGGATCCGCGGCTCGGCACGCTCGCGGACTTCGACCGTCTGGTCGCCGCGCTGCATGGGGCGGGGATTCGGGTGATCGTCGACATAGTGCCGAATCACACCGGGTCGGGGCACAAGTGGTTCCGCGAGGCGCTCGCCTCCCCACGCGGTTCAGCCGCGCGCGACCGGTACGTCTTCCTCGACGGCCTAGGGGACGACGCCGACCAGCCGCCATCCGATTGGGGCGCCGCTTTCGGCGGGAACGTTTGGGAGCCCGTCGGGGACGGCCAGTTCTACCTCCACTTGTTCGCGCGCGAACAACCCGACTTGAACTGGGCGAACCGGGAGGTGAGGGATGACTTCTTGAAGACTTTGCGCTTTTGGGCGGACCGCGGCGTGGACGGTTTCAGGGTGGATGTGGCGATGGCGCTGGCGAAGGATCTGACCGCCCGGCCGCTCCCGTCCGCGGCGGAGTTGGAGCGGATCGGGCCTGGGCCGGATCATCCCTACACCGACCGTGACGAGGTCCACGAGATCTTCCGCGAGTGGCGCGCTGTCCTCGACTCGTACGACCCGCCGCGGCCGGCCGTCGGCGAGGTCTGGGTGGACGATCCGGCGCGCCGCGTCCTTTACGCCCTCAGCAGCGAGCTGGGCCAGGCGTTCAACTTCGACCTGCTTCGGGCTGACTGGTCGGCGGAGGCGTTCCGCGCGGTGGTGGCGCGGAACCTTCAGCTGGCGGCGGCGGCCGGCTCCAGTTCGACCTGGGTGTTCTCGAACCACGATGTGGTGCGGGCCGCGTCCAGGCTGGCCTTGCCGGCAGCGGGCGGGGGCGACGCGAGTTATGCGCGCGACGACGCTTGGCTCCAGTCCGGCGGGCTCACACCCGCGATCGATCCCGCCGAGGGTCTGGCCCGAGCCCGCGCGGCCGCCCTGTTCATGCTGGCGCTCCCAGGTTCCGCATACCTCTACCAAGGCGAGGAGCTGGGCCTGCCCGAGGTGGTCGAGATCCCCCCCGCCGCCCGGCAGGACCCGACCTTCCACCGCACCGGCGGCGCGACGATAGGCCGTGACGGCGCCCGCGTCCCGCTCCCGTGGAGCGAGGAGGGGCCGTCGTTCGGCTTCGGGTCGGGCCCGGCGCATCTGCCGCAGCCGGACTACTTCCAAACTTACGCGGCTTCACGCCAAGACGGGGTGGCGGGGTCCACGCTTGAGCTGTATCGCGCCGCGTTGCGCCTCCGCGAAGCGTTGCGCGCCGACGAGTCTCTCGCTTGGGTGGACGATGCCGACCTGCCCGGCGACGTGCTCGCCTTCAGTCGCGGAAATGGCTGGCGCTGCTATTCCAACTTCGGGGCCGCGCCGGCGGTGTTGCCGCCCGGGCGGGTGCTGATCTGTTCGGACCCGGCCGGCGTGGGCGCCAAGCGGGAGCTGCCCGGAAACGCCACGGCTTGGCTGGCGTGTGGCTGAGCGGGAGGACACGGCGCGGGGGCTGGCGGCGAGCGGCGCGGGGTGGCGCGCGGGAATCGCTTGACGATTGACCAGCGGGTGGGCGAATCTGCTGCGACAATGGCCGCATGACTTACGCATATCCGACGCCAGCCGTCGCTCCTTCACTCGATCAGCCCTATTACGGCGCCTCCCTGGGGAAGGCCGTCGCGCGGTTCTTCCGCAAATATGCCACGTTCTCTGGGAGGGCCTCCCGGTCCGAGTATTGGTGGACCTACCTCTTCGTCAACGTGGTCTTCATGGTGCTGTACGCGCCCTGCCTCGTCGCCATCGTCTCCGCCGCGGATTCGTTCACCGCCTGGGTCGAGGACATTCAGAACGCCTCGCAACGCGGATCCGCGATACCGGAGCTGCCGGATGAGCTGGCCGAGATCTTCACAGGCCTGACCGGAGTCTCCTTCACCATCGGTGTGGTTTGGTCCTTCGCGATCCTGGTCCCAATGCTCGCGCTCACCTGGCGTCGGCTGCATGACGCCAACCTGCCCGGCCCGCTCTTCTTCCTCGGGGTCATCCCGTTGGTGCTGATGATCCTGTGCCTGCTCGGGCCCAACCCCGAAGGCAAGCGGTTCGATCTCGACGGCGGCCAGTCGGGCCCGCTCGCGGCCCCTCCGGACGGCTACCCTCTAGCGGGTTACGGCGAATATCCCCCGCCCGGCCAACCTGGAGGGTACACACCGCCTGGCTATGGCTGGCCACAGCAGGGCGGGTACCCGCCGCCGGAGAACCACCCCGTCACGCCGCCGCCCCCGTACCCGGGTGGCGTGGGCGGCTACGCCCCGCCGGCCGAACCGCCTGAGCCGACCGTCGGTCCCGACGGCTTGCCTCGTCACCCGGGCTGAGCCCACCCGATCGGACCGTCCGCGGCCGCCGTGGCGCCTCGCGGCCGCGGACGTCTCCGCTGGTCCCGCCGCCCGCGTTGGCGCCCAGCGGGAGGCCCGCCGCGCGCTTCGGACGCCTGGTCGCCAACGAACCTGAGGACTGGCGCCCACCGTCCGCGAGGCGCGCCAGCCGGACGGCGCCGTGCTTAGCCGGCGCGGGCGAGTCAGCGGCGGGAGACCTGCTTCGGCGCCGCATCCCACTCCACCTTGAAGCGGATGGCCTCAAGCCGGCCGGGTTTGACATTCGACTTTGTGAGGTCCGGGTCCTTGGCGAGGTAGGCCTTGGTCTCGCGGGCGATCAGGCCGCTCAGGATAAGAAGCCCGATCAGGTTGGGCAACGCCATCAGGCCGTTCAAGATGTCGGCGATCGCCCAAATGGTCTCGGCCGGCAAGAGGGCCCAGACCATGATCACGAGCGTGAAGACGACACGGTACGGCATTTGGGCTTTGATGCCGAACAGGCGGACGGCGCAGCGTTCGCCGTAATAGGACCAGCCGATCACCGTGGACAGGGCGAAGAACACGACGCAGATCGCCACGATGCCTCCGCCGATCCCTGAACTCAATGTGGTCTCAAAGGCCACGCGGGTCAGATCGCCGTCGGCGCGGGTGCCCGAATCGTCGACCGCGGTGTTCTTCCACACGCCCGTCGACAAGATGACCAGACCGGTGAAGGACACGACGACGATCGTGTCGATGAAGGTCTGGGTCATTGAGACCAAGCCCTGGCGCACTGGGTGTGTCGTCTTCGCGGCGGCGGCCACGATGGCGGCCGAACCCATTCCGGACTCGTTCGAGAAGATGCCTCGGGCCATGCCCTTCTGGATCGCGATTCCCATTGTCGCGCCCAGGAAGTCCCCGGCGGTCTCGCCGACTCCTTCGGTCCCCGTGAACGCGTCCGCGAACACCGACCCGAACGCGGCCGGGATGGCCTCGACGTTGAGCGCCAAGACCACGGCGCCGGCGATGAGGTACACCAAGATCATGAGCGGGACGAAGCCAGCGGTGACGCGGCCGATCGCCTTGATGCCGCCCACCAGCGTGAGCCCGACGAGGATCATCACGACCAGGCCGGTCACCCAGTTGGGGACGCTGAACGCCTCGTTCATGTTGCCGACCATCGCTTTGACCTGGGTGCCGTTGCCGATGCCGAACGCGGCCAGCGCGCCGAAGATCGCGAAGCTGATGGCCAAGGTCTTGCCGAGGGGGCCGACGATGGCTTTCTGCAGGTAGACCTGCGGGCCGCCGACCACTTCGCCGCGGGCGTCCTTCTCGCGGTATTTGGAGCCTAAGAACGCCTCTGAGTACTTCGACGCCATTCCGAGCAGACCAGTGACCCACATCCAGAACAACGCGCCCGGGCCGCCCACGCCGATCGCGGTGGCGACGCCGACAATGTTCCCCACGCCGACGGTGGCGGCGAGCGCCGTGGTCAGAGCCTGGTATTGCGAGATGTCGCCGAGCGCGCCCGGGTCCTTGCGGCGCCATAGGCCGAGTTTCAGAGCTGGCCAAAGCTTGGTGAACTGCATGCCCCCCAGCCGGAAGGTGAGCACCAACCCCGTCACGAACAGCAGTGGGATGAGAAACCAGATGCTCCACACAAAGTTGTCGATGTTGTCGACGCAGTTCTTGAACGTCTCCACGCGCTGGGTCCTTCCGTGGGTCCTTGGGCCATCACTGTGTGACGGCGCCGCCGATGGCCGCCGCTGCGCCGCCCGCCCAGGATAAGCCGCCTCAAATCCTCAGCGGCACAGGTCAGGCGATTTGGTAACAAAAACGTAACAGCAGCTTTACCATCAGGCGGCTTGTCTGGCCGCCACGCGGCGGCGCCAGCGCCAATAGGCCAGGCCGATCCCGGTGGCCACCAGCGCCTGGACCGTCGCGACCGCGAGCCAGGGCGAAGCCGCGGCGACAGCCCCGATGGCCGCGAAGATCGCCAGGCCGCCGGCGGCGTAAAGCGCGCCCCAAGCCAACCAGCCCGGGACGGCGGCCAGCGTGTAGAGCGCCCAACGCCAGCCGATCAACCCGGCAGAGAGGTTGACCGCGGTTTGGAACCCGACGGTCAGGAAGCTCACGGGGATCAAGGGCCAGCCCCAACGTTCGAGCTTCGCGCGGGCCCGGGCGGCGCCCTCGCCGCTGACGCGCCGCGCCCAAGGCGAGCGCAGCACGCCGGCGCGCACCGCGCGCCCCAGCCAATATGTGCACTGCGACCGCACGCACGCGACCGTCGTCAACGCCAAGAACGCGAACTCGAAGGGCTGGTCCAGTATCCAATCCACCACGGCAGTCACCCTACCCGACCGGCTGGCCCACCGCACCAGGTGTCAGCGGCGAGCACGCTTCTCCCGGACGCGGACCGACAGCTGGATCGGAGTGCCCGTGAAATCGAACGTCTCCCGCAGGGCGCGTTCCAAGAAACGCCGATACGGCGCCTCCAAGAACCCGGTCGCGAACAACACGAACCGCGGCGGTCGGTTCGCCGCCTGCGTCCCGAACAAGATCCTGGGTTGTTTCCCCGACCGCACCGGATGTGGTTTCGCCGCGACCACCTCGCCCAAGAACGCGTTGAGACGCCCCGTCGACACCCGCTGGTCCCATCCCGCAAGGGCCGTGTCCAAGGCGCCGGTCAACCGGTCCAGCCGCCGTCCCGTCAGGGCGGACACGTTCACCCGAGGCGCCCAGGCCCACGGCGCCAAATCCTGTTCGATCGCCCGCTCCAGATAAAACCGCCGATCCGGCTCCATCAGGTCCCACTTGTTGAACGCGATCACCAGCGCGCGGCCCGCATCCGAGACCATCTGCAAGATCCGCACGTCCTGCTCCGCCAACTCCGCAGACGCGTCGATCAGCACCACAGCCACCTCAGCCCGGTCCAGGGCCGCTGTCGTCCGCAAGGAGGCGTAGAAGTCAGCCCCCTCGACGCGGCGGATGCGTCGCCTGATCCCCGCGGTGTCGACAAACCGCCAGTCCCGCCCCCCCAAGTGGACCAGCTCGTCCACCGGGTCCCGCGTGGTCCCAGCCACCGCATCCACCACCGCCCGCTCGCGCCCCGCCAGCCTGTTGAGCAGCGACGACTTGCCCACGTTGGGCCGCCCCAGCAACGCCACACGCCGCACGTCAGGCGGATCGCCCAGCGCCCCACGGTCCCGCGCGGCGCCCGCCAAACCGGTGACGACGGCATCGAGCAGGTCCCCCACCCCCCTGCCGTGCAACGCCGACACCGCGTGCGGCTCCCCCAGGCCCAGCGACCACAGCGCCGCCGCGTCGGACTCCCCGCGGGTCCCGTCCACCTTGTTCGCCGCCAACGCGACCGGCTTGCCGGAACGACGCAGCAGCCGCGCCAAGGCCTCGTCCGTGTCCGTGGCGCCCACCGTCGCGTCCACCACCAGCACAGCGGCGTCCGCCAAGTCGATCGCGACCTCCGCCTGTTCCGCGACCCGGGCCGCGAGCCCCGGCGCGTCGATCTCCCAACCGCCCGTGTCCACCACCGTGAACCGCCGCCCCGCCCATTCCGCCGGGTAAGAGACCCTGTCCCGGGTCACGCCCGGTTCGTCTTGGACCACCGCCGCGCGCCGCCCCAAGATCCGGTTGACCAGGGTCGATTTGCCGACATTCGGCCGACCGACGATCGCGACCGCACCGATCGAGCGCGCCAGCTCGGCCTCCAGGACGTCCGGGCCGCCGTCCAGCAGCGCTATGTCGCTCGGCTCGAGCTCGTACGCCTCCAGCGCGGAACGCAACGCGCCGGTGATCGCCGCGTCGTCGGCGCCGCCCAGGCGCACGATGCCGTCCGTGTTGTCCGTCACTTGTCTTCCCTCCCCGAGTCGCCCGGCAAGGCGATCCCGCCAGCCGCCTCCTCCGCCGCGATGTGGGCCGCCAAGGCCGCCCGGATCTGTTCCAAAGCGGCCGCCACCTGGTCCCGCCCAGGCGCCGAATGGTCCAAGGTCAACTCCACGGCTTCGCCGAACGCCACCCGCAGACGCCGCCGGAACGGCGTGAGACGCGTCGCGCGCTCACCGTGGCGGCGAGTGCCCAGGCACGCCACCGGGATGACCGGCGCGCCGGAGTTGACGGCGAGCCAAGCCACGCCAGCCTTGAAATCGCCGAGGCGACCGTCGCCCCGGCTGCCCTCGGGGAAAATCCCGACCAGCCTTCCCCGGCGCAGCAGCGCCAGGCAGACGCGCAACGCGCGCCCGCCGCCCTCCCGATCGACCGGGACCTGGCCGGCGGCCCGCAGGATCACCCCGCCGACGCCCCGGCCGAGTGAGAACTTCATGATGAAATGCACCCCGCGCGGCGCGGCCCCGAGCACCACAGGGCCGTCGACCAGACCGGTGTGGTTGCCCGCGAGGATCGCCGGCCCGCGCCGCGGCACATTGGCCCGACCCACCACCTTGGTCGACCAGTACACATGGTCCAACAAGAACGCGACCCGGCGCGCCCAGCCGGCCTGGAACCGGCTCGGCAACCGGGCGTCGCCGCTCACGCCCGCTCCGGGAGCAGGGCCGCGACCGCCGCCACCGTCTCATCCACCGTCAAATCCGACGAGTCGACCAACGTCACGCCCGGCGGCGCGGCCATGAACTCCGCCACTGTCGCGTCGTCCCGATCCCGCCGCAGCACCTCGTCCGCGGTCGCGGCCAGGGCGTCGGCGTCACCGCGGCCCAACTGGTCCAGCGCCCGGCGGCGCAACCGCACCTCGGGCGACGCGGCGATCAAGACCCGCACCTCCGCGTCCGGCGCGACCACAGTCGTGATGTCGCGTCCCTCGACCACGATCCCGGCTTCGCGGCGCTCCGCCACCAGCTCCCGCTGCCGCGCGACCAGCACCTGTCTGACGGGGATCACCGTGGAGACCTTCGAGACCAGAGCGCTCACCTCGCTGCTGCGGATGACGTCGGTGACGGGATCGTCCCCGAGGAAGACCCGCTGATCGCCCGGGTCGAGCGAGATCCGCAACGGCATGTCCCGGACCAGCTCAGGCATCCGTTCCGGCGAGTCGAGCGCGCCGGCCCGCCGCACCCAGACCGCCGCCGCGCGGTACATGGCGCCCGTGTCCAGGTAGGCCCAGCCAAGCTGGGTGGCCAACGCCTTCGCCACCGTCGACTTCCCAGACCCGGATGGCCCGTCGATCGCTATCACTGTCATCGCAGAATCCTCCAACCCTCGCGCACGAGTTGATCGGCGAGGCTCGCGCCGCGGCCCGGCGCCACCGCGATCTCCGCGAGGCCCACCAGTTGGCCTTGGCCGTGTTCCAACTTGAGATCCTCCAAGTTCACGCCGAGCCGCCCCATCGTCACGAACAAGCGGCCCAGCTCGCCCGGCGAGTCGGGCACCATGACGGTCACCGTGTCGAAGACGCGCGGGGCCCCGCCGTGTTTCCCGGGTATGCGTTCCGCGCCCCGGCGTCCGATGCCGACCAGTCCCGCCAGCTCCAACAGCGCCTGACCCAGCGTGGCCGGGTCGGCGCCAGCCTCGAGGGCGACGATCGCGCGGTCCAGGTCCGCGCGGGTGGCGCGTAGCACCGCCGCGACCGCGGGGCCGTTGGCGGCGAGGATCGCCGCCCACAGGTTCGGGTCGGATCGCGCGATCCGGGTCATGTCGCGCAGGCCCTGCCCCGCGAGGTCGAGCGCCCCGGCGGGCGCGTCCACGAGACGCGCCGCGGTCAGGCTCGAGAGGATCTGCGGCACGTGACTGACCAGGGCGACCGCCGCGTCATGGGACGCCGCGTCGAGATAGGTGGGATGGGCGCCCAGGTCCACCGCCAGCTCGCGCACCCGCAACGCGGCCCCCGGATCCGTTTGGGGAGCGGCCGCGATCACCCAGGGCCGGCCGACGAACAGGTCCGCGCTGGCCGCGGCGGGGCCGGTCCGCTCCCGGCCCGCCATCGGATGGGAGCCGACGTAACGAGTCAGGTCCGCGCCGCTCGCACACAGGTCATGCAGGATCGCCGCCTTGACGGAGGCCACATCGGTGACGACCGCCCCCGGGAAACGCTCCAGCTGCTCCGCCACCACCCGGGCCGCCACATCCGGCGGGGACGCGACCACGACCAGGGTGGGCGCCGCGGCGCCTTCCAGGCCGGCGGCCCCGAGCAGGCGTCCCGCGCCGATCTGCTCCGCGACGGCCAGCGCGGCGGGCGACGGATCATCCAGCGTCACGGTCACGCCCGACGATCTCAAGCCCAGACCGATGGACGCGCCGATCAGCCCAGTGCCTTGGATGTGGACCGGGCCGGCCGTCGCGCCGGCGCCGCGGCCGGCCGCGGCGCTGGCCGCGGGCGCTGAGAACGCCGGGCGCGTCACAGGCCCGCCGCCTTCTTCAGCGAGGCGACCTCGGGCGCGGAGAGGACCCGGGTGCGGCCGGCCCTCAGATCACCTAGGGCGATCGGGCCGATCTGGACACGGACCAGCCGTGTCACCGGATGGCCCAACTCCTCCATCAGTCGACGCACTATCCGGTTGCGTCCCGAATGGAGCGTGACCTCGACCTGGCTGAAACCCGGGATTGAGTCGACGATCCGGAACTCGTCAACCCGGGCGGGGCCGTCTTCCAGCTCCACGCCGCGCTTCAGCCGCGTGCCGGCTGAATGCGCCACCCGACCCTCGACCGTCGCCAGATACGTCTTCGGCACCTCAGCGGACGGATGGGCCAGCGCGTTCGCGAGCGGCCCATCGTTCGTCAAGAAGATCAGGCCCTCGGTGTCCACGTCCAACCGGCCCACATGGAACAGGCGCTCCGGGCGGCGGGCCGCGTATTCGGCCAACGTGGGCCGGTCCGTGGCCGGCTCCATGGTCGAGACGACACCCGCTGGCTTGTGCAGGGCCAGTGTCAGCTTCGCCGCGTCGGTCTCGACCAGCAACCCGTCGACCTCGATCCGGCGGCGGGCCGGGTCCACGCGCGTCCCCAGCTGGCGCGTCGCCACGCCGTCCACGCTGACCCGACCGTCCAAGATCATCGCCTCGGCGGCCCGCCGGGACGCCACACCCGCGTCCGCCAACACCTTCTGCAGGCGGACGCCGTCCGGATCATGAGGCGCCGCGGACGCCGCGGGCAAGGGCCGACGGCCCGCCCGTCTAGGCGGCATGGATCGCTGGGTCACGCGTTGAAGCCTATTCCACCTGTTGTTTGATCTCGTCCAGGGCGTCCCCCCGCGGCAGCCGCGGCTCAAGCGGCTCCAGCTCGCGCAGAGATGAGATGCCCATCTGTTCGAGGAAGACATCGGTCGTGGCGTAGAGGATCGCGCCGCTGCCCTCCTCCACGCCCACCTCCTCGATCAGGCCCCGGCCGAGCAGGGTCCGCGTCACCGAGTCCACGCCGACGCCGCGCACCTGCGCGATCCGCCCGCGCGTGATCGGTCCCTTGTAGGCCACGATCGCCAGGGTTTCCAACGCGGCCGGCGACAACCGCGTGGCGGCGCCGTCGCGCACGAACCGTTCCACTGCCGGCGCGTGTTCCCCCCGCGAGTAGATCCGCCAGCCGCCGCCCACCTCCCGGAGTTCGAAGCCGCGCCGCCGCGCCCCGAACGCGCCCGCGTATTCGGCCGCCAACGCCTCCAACGCGTGTCGCACGCGTTCCACCGGCGCCTCCACCGCCGCCGCCAAGTCGACGCACGACGCCGGCCGGTCGATCACCATCAGCACGGCCTCCAACGCTCCCATCACGTCGGGCGCGACGCGGTCCGGATCGCTCGTCTCAGTCACTGAACTCCTCGGAGATCTCAAGTTCCACGGCCGTGCCAGTCCACCGGACGGTCAGCTCGCCCAACGCTTGCGGCTGGACGAACACCACCTGGCCCACGCGGAACATCTCGAGCAGCGCGAGGAAACGTGCCACGACCACTGGGAGCGAGCGCACGGCATCGTCCAC
>JAITLE010000190.1 GCA_031278075.1 Bifidobacteriaceae bacterium
CAAGTCGCGGCGAACGCGTCATCGGGCGCGGTGGCGGCGCCCACGGCGAAACGGATGCGCTGCGTGTCGGACACGTGCGTGCCGTCGATCAGGTCGGCATCGGCGGTGAGATCGACCAAATAGACGCCCGGTTCGGTGAAGACCCAGTTCGCGTGGGTGTGGGTGTTCACGTCTACCCAGATCGGCTGGCCGCCGGCCGTGCGGGAATCCCACAGCAGCTGCGGTTCGCCGAACGACCCGGACTGCAGGTAGACCGTCATGACGCCCGGGCCCTGCACTCCGCCGAGCGACAAGGTGATGCCGCGGTCGATGGTCTCCATCACCTGCGGGTCCTGGGTGTTCCACCCCACCCAGACGACATCGGGGTTCTGCGTCTGCGGCACCACGTAGACGTCGCTGCCGGGCGCGGCGCCAAGGAAGTCGTAGGCCCGGTCGTCCGGCACGGTGAGCTTCGCGGCGTCGAGGACGTGGAAGACGGTCTCGTCCGGGTAGCGCCACACGCTCGTGGCGTTCGCGTCGGCCTTGGCGACATCGTCGTGGATGAGGAAGCGCCAGACGCCGTCATCGTACTTGGGGCCCATGTCGATGTGCCCGGCCTGAAGCACCCGCTGCCCATGCACGATGCTGAGCTCGTCGAGGGTCTGGTCCAGGTTTGGGTCGTCGGTCTCGGCGGCGAACGCGAGGCTCGGCGTGGTGAGCAGCCCGATGGCGAGCAAGACCGCCAGGGCGCCGGCGGCGCGTCGGGGCGGGGAGGCGAGAGCAGCTGTCATTGGTTCTTCCTGTGCTGTCGGATTCATGGGGTGAGGCACTCGCGCAGGCTGTCGGCGTTGAAACGCATCATCTGGACGTAGCTGGTCACGGTGTTCGAGAAAGTGTCGCCGTAGATCGGGCACACGCGGATGCCCTGCTCGCCGGCGACCTGGGTCAGGGTGGAGGATCTGGCGGCCAGGTTCGGCTCGAGGAACACCGCCGGCACGCCCAGGGAGCGGATGGTCTCGGTGAGCTTGCGCCGGTCGGCCAGTGACGGCTCGGTCGCGGGGTTGGGGGTGACGAACCCGGCGACAGTCAGGCCGTAGGCGTGCGCGAGGTAGCCGAAGGCGTCGTGCGTGGTCACCAGGTGGCGGTTTTGTTCCGGGATCTGAGCGAGCGTGTCGCGCACGTAATCGTCGGTGGCTTCGAGTTCGGCGAGGTAGGCGTTCGTGTTCGCGGTGTAATCGCGGGCGTGGGCTGGGTCGGCGCCGATGAGCGTGTCGCGGATCAGCTGCACGTAGGCCATGGCGTTGCGCACGTTCTGCCACAGGTGCGGGTCGATCTCGCCGTGGACGTGTTTGCCCAGCACGGCCTGCGCGAGCTGGTAGACCCGCTCACCGGGCCGGCCCAGGAAGCCGAACTGGGCGCCGGCGGGGATCTCCGCCATCGCCTTGGCCGGCACGTCGATCACCACATCATCTGCGGCGTGGGGCTGTTGGGAGTGCTCGCCCCCGCCGCCGGGGTCGTAGCGCAACTCGAGCTGCCCAGTGTCCAGGTTCGCGGTCAGGTCCGCATGACCTTGATCGACGATGACGGGGGCGGAGATCCCAGCCTCGGCCGCCGCCTGGGCGGGGCCCACGCCGACGGCGAAGGTGTAGGTCCCTTGGCCCAGGTCGATGGGTTTGGAAGTGTCGGCGACCTTGAGCTTCGCCTGTAAGGTCAGCGTGTACACGCCGGGCTCGGTGAACGCCCACGACAAGTGCGTATGGGCGTCCGCGGGCAAGCTCATGGTGTCGTCGCGGTACCCGTTGGCGGCGTCGAACCCGTCCGAGGAGTCGAAGTACACGTCCGTGTTCCCGAACGAGCCGGTCAGGTACGCGTACACCTCGCCCGGACCGCTCGCCGCCACCGCGGAGAGCAGCACCTCCGAGGTGCGGGTCGCCCCGAACTCGGCGCCGGCGCCCTGGGCGCGCAGCCCCAGCCACACCGTGTCGAGGTTCACGTTCTCGACCAGCGGGATGATCTCGGCGGCGTACTTCACCGCCTCCTCTGCCAACGAGACGTTCACGGCATCGGCGGCCAGGTTGGCGTCGATGGTCTTGATGACGGACTGCTCCTCGAGCATCGCGTAGTTGGAGAACGCGACGTCCGCATAGACCACGTTGCGGGCGTCTCGCAGCGTCGGCTCATACGAGTGCGGATCGCCGTTGTCCGGCACCAGGGACACGACGTCGACCATGTCCCCGCCGACGTGCTGGACCAGGTCGCGGATGATCCCGGTGGTGGCCACGATCTGCAGCCGATCAGATGCCGCGGCGAGCACCGGCTTGGCCACGCACCCGGACAGCAGCAGCGCGCCGCCGACCAGCG
This sequence comes from Bifidobacteriaceae bacterium, assembly GCA_031278075.1. GTDB lineage: Bacteria > Actinomycetota > Actinomycetes > Actinomycetales > WQXJ01 > JAIRTF01. The sequence goes on from JAITLE010000190.1 coordinate 2,341, forward strand.
CCGCGAGCCCAGCCGCGCCATGTCGATCTGTCCATCTCATGACGCGCCCCCGCCCCCACGTGCCGCGAGCGGAACCGCCGGCGCGTCCGGTTGCGGCCCCGGTCGGCATCGGGCCGGGAGCGGGTCCGGCGTGGTGGCGTCGCCGCTTTCGTTTGCTGGTGTCATGCGGCTGCCCCTCGGCGCCTACGCCACCACAACACGCCACAACCCGCCGAGGACGAACAACAACAGCGGCGCCTGGTCACCTTGCGCGACCGCAGTCACTGGGTCGCTGACGCCGCCGCCGACATCCGAACCCTGCTGTTCGGGCAACACCCCAGGCGCGGCCAAAGCCGGGTCTGCCACCCGAGGCGAGGTGGCCGCGTCCGTGGCGGTGGGCGGGGGCCAGGCTCGCCGGCGGACGCTCCCCCGCGAGTGAACCGTTGGAACGCGCGCCATGGCATGGGAGGGTCTGCGCGCGGCATCGTCGCTGCTTCGACATCTCTCCTCCTCGCTCACGTGTCGCGGTTCCAGCCTCCTGCTAATGCGAACGTTTATCCGTCGCATTAGCTCGCCTATCGTCACGCACCACAGAGCAAACTGTCAAGTCGGCGAGGCGCCACCAGCCGCGCGGACGCGCCGCCGCCGAACCGCTGCAGGGGAGACAACCCGGCCGCACCGGTCAGTCGAGCAGCAGACCACCGACCTGCGGCAAGGGCCACAGTCGCAAGGGCCGCCGCACGATGCCGTCCAGCCAGCCCCCGGTCAGCCTCCCCCAGCTTCGCTCGCGCCGCCCGCCCGGATGATCTGCGTCCGTCGGCGCGCCGCGCGCGCCGCCCGTGGGTCGGGGATCGGGATCGAGGCCAGCAGCTCCTTGGTGTATGGATGCTGCGGGTCCTCGAACACCGCCGCAGTCTGCCCCAGCTCCACCACCTGGCCGCGGCGCATCACCGCGACCCGCGTGGCGATGTCCCGGACCACGGACAGATCGTGGCTGACGAACAAATAGGTCAGGCCAAGCTCACGTTGCAGTGCCCGCAGCAACCTGAGGACCTGCGCCTGGATCGACAGATCCAGCGACGAGACGGGCTCGTCGCAGAACACGAACGCCGGCCGGACGCTCACGGCCCGCGCGATGCAGATCCGCTGGAGTTGCCCTCCGGAGAAGTGCCTCGGATACTTGTGCACATCAGCGCCGGCGATCCCGACCGCCTCCAGCGCCTCCAGCGCCCGTTCGCGTGGGTCGACGTCCTTCAGGAGCACTTGGACCGGCTCCATCACCTGTTGCAGCGCGGTCCGGTGCGGGTTCAGCGAAGAGAACGGGTCTTGATAGACCACCTGCATGTTGCGGTGGTGCGCGAGCCGTTCGCGCCGCGGCAGGGCGGTCAGCTCCACGCCGGAGTAGAACACCTTCCCCGAGGTCGCCGCTTCCATCTGCAAGACGCAGCGGCCCAGGGTGGTCTTGCCCGAACCGGACTCCCCGACCACCGCGAGCGTCTCCCCGGACATCACCGAGAGACTGACATCGTCCACCGCTTTGAC
>JAITLE010000202.1 GCA_031278075.1 Bifidobacteriaceae bacterium
CGGCGCGGCCGCGAGGCGGCGAGGCGCGGCCAACCGCATCTCCGGCGTGGCCGGCAGCGCCGCCTCGACCGCGCACAGCCGTCCGGTGATGGCGTAGACCTCGTCCAGCAGCTCGGAGATGGGGCGGCCGGTGCGGGCCAGCATCTCGACCACCAAGGCGCAAGCGAAAATGCCGTCTTTCCCCAGGATGTGCCCCCTGATGGTGAGCCCACCGGAAGACTCCCCGCCAAGCAGGGCGGCGTCATCGTGCATGCCCTGCGTGACATGCTTGAACCCGACCGGAACCTCCCGCGCCGTCTCCCCGTAATGCGCGGCCAGGCGGTCGAGCAGATGGGTGGTGGCGACGTTGCGCACCACCCCGCCGCGCTCGCCGCGAACCTCCCGCAGGTAGCGGTAGAGCAGCAGGAGGAGGTCGTTGGTGGAGACGAAGCGGCCGTCGCGGTCGACGATGGCGATCCGGTCGGCGTCCCCGTCCGTCGCCAACCCGAGGTCGTAGGGGCCGTCGCGGACCAGGTCGATCAGGGCGGTCAGGGCGCGCGCGTCGGGGGCCGGGGAGCGGCCGCCGAAGAGGGGATTGTGGCGTTCGTGGATGAAGTCGACGCGGCAGCGCGCGTCCGTGAGGATTGTGCCCAAGGTGAGCTGGGACGTGCCGTACATTGGGTCGACGAGCACGCGGATCGGACCCTCGGCGGCGGCGCGTTCGCGGATCATCGCGACGTCGACTATCCGCTCGATCGCGTCGATGTAGGGGCCGGTGAGGTCCTGGTCACGCGCCAACCCCGCCCGCCGAGCTGCGCCCAGGTCCACTGACACGATGTCTTCCCTGGTCAGAGCGTTGGCGCGGACCTGGTAGCGGTCTGTCTCGTCGCTCAAGGGCAGCGACCCGTCGCTGCGGAACACCTTCAAGCCGTTCCATTGGGGCGGGTTGTGGCTGGCGGTGAACACCAGGCCGAACGCGGCGCCGAGGTGTGGCGCGGCGAACGTCACCAGGGGTGTCGGCACGTCGCCTGGCAGGAGCGTCACCGGGATGCCGAATGCCGCGAAGACCTCGGCGGCGGCCTCGGCCGCCTCAGTTGACAAGAACCGGCGGTCGCCGCCGATCACCACGCCCATCTCCTCGCGGCCCGTTTGGACCACGTCCTCGGCGAGCGCCTGGCTGAGGCGCCGGACGTTGTGGATGGTGAATCCCTCGCCGATCTTGGCGCGCCAGCCGCCGGTGCCGAACGCGATCAGGTCGGTCTCGACGGCGTGGCGCGGGGCGAACAGCCGCTTGAGCTGGATGTCCGCCGCCTGAGCGAGGTCTGAGGCGGTGTTGATGTCGCGCAGCTCGTCCGGATCGAGGATGCGGTATTCGGCGACGCGTTCGCCGGCCGCGCGGGCCTCGGCCGCGAGTCTTGTCAGCGAGTTGGTCGGGTGCTCGGCGAGGAGTCGGCGCCAGGTCGCCGCGCTAGCCACATAGGCGCCCACGTCCCGCCCGTCCAGCGTCAGGTGTGAGAACACCGCCCCCTTCAGACGATGCCGTGCCACCAGCCCCAGCAGCGACGCGGCCCGCAGCAGGGGCAGGTCGCCCGAGACCACCAGGATGTCGCCTTGGGCGGCTTCGCCCTTATATGAGGGCGCCACGTTGCCGAAGGTCAGACACTTGAGGCTGTCGCTTTGTCCGGTCCCGTTGTTCAGCGCCACGGCGCGCGCGCCGCCGGGGAGTTCTTGGCGGGCTGCGCCGGCGAGTCCAGCCCGGACCGCGGCGGCTGGCCCCAGCGGGTCGTCTTGCAGGGCGTAGGCGAAACGGTTGCCGAGGTGATCGCGGATCGCGCTGTCTGTGCGGCTGACCACGACAGTGATCCCGCCCGGGGGTGTCACCGCCTGGACGGTCGCCGTGACGTGATCGATCACGGCCGCGTCGCCGAGTCGCCGCAAGAGCAGGTCGCGGCCGGTGGCGGCCGGTCCGGCCGCCAAGATGAGCGCGGCGATGGGCGCGGCCTCAGGGAACGTGGCCTGCGGGGTCCGCTGAGGCGCTGGTTCGATTGGTTCGGGAACCTGCGCGCGGGAGGCGGTTGTGGTGTCCACGGTGACTCGCTTCTGGTGTAGATCCGGGTGGGATTAGTTAGGAGTCTATACAAACGGCCCGGCAAACGCGACTCCGCACCCGCCCGCGACAGCGCCCAGGCGGGCGCGACGCGTTCACCTGCGGGAACACACCAACACGAACCCGGACCGACACAGCCAACCCGGGCCAGGTCAGCGGCGGAGCCGGTCCAGCAACGCCGGGTCGTCTAGACGGTGGCCTAGTTGAGCCAAGAAGTCGCGGGACCGGTCCGCGTGACGCTGGTCACCCAAAGCCTCGGACGCTAAACCAAGGATCAACGCGGACAACAACACGGGATCGTGCACAGGTTGGCCTTCCGCCCAACCACGCGACTTCAACTCCCGGAAACCCACCACGTGCCCGAGGAACGCCCGGGCATACGCGTCCGCGGTGTCGCCGGCGTCGAGGGCCTCCGCCGCCCAGGCGCCCCACGCCCACGCCGAATCCACGTGACCGGCGACAACCGACCCCAGATCGGCGCCGGCCTGGTGCTCAGCGCGCGCCACCTGATCCTGGTGGGAAGGGCGCGCGGCCGCAGGCATCAGATCACGCGGGCGGCCAGCACCCCCGCGATGCCCCTGATCTGTTCCACCAACTCGCCGGGTAGATCGCCGTCCACGTCCACCAGGGTGTACGCCAATTCGCCACGCGATTTGTTCAACAGGTCGGTGATGTTCAAACCGGCCGCGCCGAACAGGGTCGAGATCTGGCCCACCATGTTCGGCACGTTCGAGTTCGCGATGGCGATCCGGGCGGCGCCTTCCGAGCGGGGCAACACCGCGTCCGGGAAATTGACCGAATTGGTGATCACGCCGTCTTCCAGATAAGCCCGCAGTTCGCTTGCGGCCATGCGCGCCGAATTCTCCTCAGCCTCATGAGTGGACGCGCCGAGGTGCGGCAGGGTCACCACGTTCTCATGCCGGTTGAGCTCCGGTGTGGGGAAATCGCACACGTAACCACGCAGGTCGCCGGCCTCAAGCGCCTCGACCACAGCCAGGGCGTCGACGATCGGCCCGCGCGCGAAGTTCACCAGGACAGCGGACTTGCGCATCAACGCGATCTGCTCGGCGCCGACCAAGCCGCGGGTCGCCTCCGCCAAGGGGACGTGCACGG
>JAITLE010000286.1 GCA_031278075.1 Bifidobacteriaceae bacterium
CTGCGGGCCGTCACCCGATAGCTGACCTGCGGAAACGCGGCGCGGCGACGCGGCCGCCCAAAGCCTCGACCCTGACTGAATAGCTCATCCTGGGTAGCGTTCCGCCAGGTCCGCCATCACTTCTTCAAGCGGCCGGGCGGCTTCGGGGCGTGCCTCGATCTCAGCCAAGCGTCGGTCCAGGAGGTCTTTGGTGGTCTGGTGAAGCTCGCCGCCGCGGGTCTCGGCCTCGATGCTGCGGTCGATGTAGGCGGACAGCTCCACTCGCTCGTCAACGGGCAGAGCCTCGATTTGCGCCAACAAAGCCTCGGTCACCATGGGGTGAAGTCTAGCCGGGCACCGGCAAAGCCTGACGCGACCGCACGCCGCCTCAGGCCAAACCCCGCCAGCCTCAAGCCGACCCCGGTCAGAAATCCCAGTCCTCGTCCTCAGTCTCAACGCTGCGGGCGATCACATAAGAGGACCCCGACCCGGAGAAGAAGTCATGGTTCTCATCCGCGTCGGGGGCCAGGGAGGCCAGGATCGCGGGCGAGACGGCGGTCTGGTCGGCCCCGAAGACGGCCTCGAACCCAAGGTTCATCAGGGCCTTGTTGGCGTTGTAAGCCAAGAACCGCTCCACGTCCGCGACCAGCGACTCCGGCCCCACCGGCCCATACAAGGACCGGGTGTAGTCGAGCTCGTTCTGATACAGGTCCATCATCAGGTCCAAGGCGAAGTCGCCCAACCGCGCCGCCAGCTCCTCCCGCGCCGCCCCGGCCGCGGCCAGGCCGCGCTGGAACTTGTAGCCGATGTAGTAGCCGTGCACCGCCTCGTCGCGGATGATCAGCCGGATCAAATCCGCCGTGTTGGTCAACTTCGCCCGCGAGGCGAAGTGAAGCGGCAGGTAGAACCCGGAGTAGAACAAGAAAGACTCCAGCATCACCGACGCCGCCTTGCGCGCCAAGGGGTCGTCCCCGCGGTAGTGCCCCAGCACGATCTCCGCCTTGCGCTGCAACGGCGCGTTCTCCCGCGACCAGGCGAAAGCCTCGTCAATCTCCGCCGACGAGCACAACGTCGAGAAAATCGACGAATACGACTTCGCGTGCACCGACTCCATGAAGGCGATGTTCGTGTAGACGGCCTCCTCGTGCGGGGTCAGCGCGTCCGGGATCAGCGACACCGCCCCGACCGTCCCCTGAATCGTGTCCAGCAGCGTCAACCCCGCGAACACCCGGTTGGTCAGCGTCTGCTCCTCCGGCCGCAAAGTCGCCCAGGACGGCAGGTCGTTGGACAGCGGCACCTTCTCCGGCAGCCAAAAGTTCCCCGTCAGCCGGTCCCAAACCTCCTGGTCCTTCGGGTCCTGGATCCGGTTCCAGTCGATCGCCTCGACCGGCCGCCCCCCAGGCACGATGCCGCCCGCCCCGGTCCCAGCCCCGCCCCCGCTTGGCGCCGTCCCCGCGGGCACGATGCCGCCCCCGCCAGTCCCAGCCCCGGTTCCCGCTTCCGCCTCGACTCCGCTCACAGCGCGCATGAGACACATCCCTCCATCTCGGTGCCCGCCAGCGCCGCCTGGCGCAGCCGGACGTAGTACAACGTCTTGACCCCCCGCGACCAGGCGTAAGCCTGGGCCCGGTTCAAATCCCGGGTGGTCGCGGTGGCGGGGAAGAACAGGGTCAACGACAGGCCCTGGTCCACGTGCGGCGTGGCCGCCGCGTAGGTGTCGATCACGGCCTTCGGCCCCAAGGCGTAGGCGTCCTCGAAGAACTCCTCATTCGCGGCCTCCAGGTGCGGCGCCGGGTAGTAGACCCGGCCCGTCTTGCCTTCCTTGCGGACCTCGATCTTGGCGGCCACCGGGTGGATCGACGCGGTCGAGTGGTTGATGTAGGAGATCGATCCGGTCGGCGGCACCGCCTGAAGGTAGGCGTTGTAGATCCCGTCGCGGGCGATGGCGTCCCGCAACTCCAGCCAGTCCTCACGGGTCGGGGCCGCCAGCCCCGCGGCCGCGAACAATTCGCGGACCCGCGCCGTCCGCGGCGCCCAATCCGCGCCCTCGTCGGTGTAGCGGGCCAGCGCCTCGCCGGTGGCGTACTTCGAGTCGGCGAAGCCCTCGAAGGCGCGGCCCCGTTCCAGCGCCAGCCGATGCGAGGCGGCCAAGGCGTGATAGGCGACGGCCGCGAAATAAGCGCTGGTGAAATCCAACGCCTCGTCGGACCCGTAAGCGATGCGCTCGCGGCCCAAGAACCCATGCAGGTTCATCTGGCCCAAGCCGATCGCGTGGGTGGCCCGGTTGCCTCGCTCGACTGACGGCACCGACCCGACCGCTGCCATCTCAGAGACCGAGGTCAGCGCCCGCACCGCGACCTCGACCGTCCGCGCCAGGTCGCCGCCGTCCAGCGCCGCCGCGATGTTCAACGACCCCAGGTTGCAGCAGATGTCCTTGCCGACGTGGTCATAGGACAGGTCCTCGCGGTAGGTCGAGGGCGTCGAGGACTGCAAGATCTCCGAGCACAGGTTGGAGTGGGTGATCCGCCCCGGCAGCGGGTTGGCCCGCGAGGCGGTGTCCTCGAACAGGAGGTAGGGGTAGCCGGACTCGAACTGGACCTCGGCCACGGCCCGGAAGAAGTCGCGCGCCCGCATGGTCGTCTTGCGGATGCGCGGGTCGGCCACGAGCTCGTCATAATGCTCGGTGATCCCCAGGTCAGCGAATGGCACACGGTAGACGCGCTCGACGTCGTAGGGGCTGAAAAGGTGCATGACGGCATCGTGCTTGGCCAACTGGAAGGTGACGTCGGGGACCACCACCCCGAGCGAGAGCGTCTTGATGCGGATCTTCTCGTCGGCGTTCTCCCGTTTGGTGTCCAGGAAACGCATGATGTCGGGGTGGTGGGCGTGCAGGTAGACGGCCCCGGCGCCCTGCCGCGCGCCCAGCTGGTTGGCGTAGGAGAACGAGTCTTCCAGCAGTTTCATCACCGGGATGACCCCGGAGGACTGGTTCTCGATGCGTTTGATCGGTGCCCCGGCCTCGCGGATGTTGGACAGCAGCAGGGCGACGCCGCCGCCGCGCTTGGACAGTTGCAGGGCCGAGTTGATGCCGCGCGCGATCGACTCCATGTTGTCCTCGACCCGGAGCAGGAAACAGGAGACGGGCTCGCCGCGCTGGGCCTTGCCGGCGTTCAAGAAGGTCGGGGTGGCGGGCTGGAAGCGGCGGGTCAGCATCTCGTCCAGGACTTGCCGCGCGAAGGCGGCGTCGCCGCGCGCCAAGGTCAGCGCCACCAGGCACATGCGGTCCTCGATGGTTTCGAGGTACTCCTGGCCGTCGAACGATTTCAGGGCGTAGGAGGTGTGGAACTTGGTCGCCCCGAGGAAGCTGCCGAACTCGAAGCCGACGTCGTGGGCGTGGGCGAACAGCTCGTCTAGGAATGCGGGCGGGTAGGGCGCGAGGACCTCGGCCTCGTAGTAGCCCTCATCGACCAGGGCGGCGAGCTTGGCGGCGGTCGACTCGAAGCGGCGCAGCCGGGGGCGGACGTGTTCCCCCAGGTAGGCGGCGACGGCGGCGCGGTCGGCGCCGAATTGGATGCGCCCGTCGGGGCCCTTGAGGTTGAGTTGGGCGTTGAGCGAGTGGTAGTCCATCGCCTCCGGCGCTGGCCGCGCGCCTGGCGCTGACAACGCGGCCTCGGTCACTGCTGTCGCGGCCACCATTCCTCCAATCCGTCGCGCACGGCGACGACCTCCCGCTCGGTGCCGAGCAACTCGAATGTGCACAGGTGGGGGACGTGGCATTTGGCGGCCACGATCTTCCCGGCCAGCCCGTAGGCCTCGCCGAAGTTGGTGTTGCCGCCGGCGATCACGCCCCGGATGAGGGCCCGGTTGGCGGGGTTGTTGAGGAACCGGATGACGGCTTTCGGCACCGCCCCTTTCACTGACCCGCCCCCATAGGTCGGCGTCACCAGCACATATGGCCGCTCAGCCAGCACTTCTGGGTCGCCAGCGCGCAGTGGCAGCCGTAGCGCCGGGAACCCCAGCTTGCGCACGAACCGCTCGGTGTTCCCGGAGGTCGAGCTGTAATACACCAGCTCCGGCCGGCCCCGCCCATGGGCTTGGGGAGCCGAGTCCGGTTCGCTGGCGCCGCCGGCCGCGGCGCGCCCAGTCGGCGTGTCGGCCCCGGGCCGCTGGGCGCCGCCTCCAGCCCTCTCCCGGGCGCCGTCCGCGTCGTGGTGGTTCACCGGCGCTAGGCGGCGACGCGGCGGTCGGCCAAGCCGGCGATCTTCTCCGGCCTGAAACCGGACCAATGGTCGGACTCGGTCACCACCACCGGCGCCTGGCGGTGCCCCAGGGACAGGACCAAGTCAAGGGCGTGCGGATCCTCCGTCAGGTCGACCACCGTGTACGCGGTGCCCTGCCGGTCCAGCGCCCTGTAGGTGGCGCGGCACTGCGGACAGGCCGGCTGGCTGTAAACCGTGACTGCCATGTTCGTCTCCCCTAAACTCAACTGGTCTTCGACTGCGACCGGATCACTTTACAACATATAGTGGCCCGCGCGCCGCGACACACAACATATTGTCCAACTTGCCCAAATCCCCCTGGAAGACGGCGCCAAGCGCCGCCACTTCCCCGAGGGCCTGGCTCAAGTGTCGGGCGGCGCGCCCTTCGCGCTCGTCGTGTGGGAACCGCCCCCACCAGTCGGGGAGTTCGGAGTGGAACCCC
>JAITLE010000004.1 GCA_031278075.1 Bifidobacteriaceae bacterium
GGCGGCCTCTGGGCAGTGACGCGCCGGGCTTGGTTTTGTGGTGTTGTCGCGGGCTGGTTTTTGGGGTGTGTCGCCGCTGATGGTGGGGGGTGTGGTGCTGGTCAACGCGTCGCGGGCGACGTGGCCTAATCCTGAGCCCGGGGGGAAGCGTTCTTAGGGAACTCTCACACGGACTTAACGCTCGCCTTAATCCGGTTTGACACCATGGAAGACATGGCACAACAGCAACCGAATCCATCCTCACCGCCAGAGCAGCCAAGCTACTCGGCCGTCGGCGCGCCGGCGGGGCCGGCTGGAGCATCCTTCGCAGCGCCGGCGGGGCCGGCTGGAGCATCCTTCGCACCGGTCGGCGCCGGCGGGGGCGCGCCGGGGCACGCCGCGCCGGGGCACGCCGCGCCGGGGCGGGCCAGGCCCTGGTCTAGAAGGAAGATCGCGCTCATCGCCACGCTTGGGTTCGCCCTCGCGGCGGCCGCGGGCGCTTTCACAGCCGTGGCCGTCACCGGCGGCGGCGGCCCCCAGGCCGGCCCGGTGGTGGGAGATCCGCTCCGGTACCCCGTCGTGACCACGCCAGGATCGGGCGCGTCCGACGCGGCCGACGACGAGTCCCTACACCCGGTCACCCAGCCCACGGCGGACGATGCCGTGCTGGGCGCCACGGGAGCACCCGACGGCGCGGCGGCGGGCGGCGGGACGGCATTGGACGATGGAGCGGCACCGCCAGCCGCCACCCCAGCCACCCCAGCCACCCCAGCCGCGCCTGCCGCCACCTCAGCCGCCACCCAATTCATCACCGCGGAGCAGGTCAAGCAAATCGCCCTGGCGCAGGCGCCGGGCGCGACCTCCATCAGCCTCGAGTTCGACCGCCACAAGAACCACGCCAAATACGAGGGCACGATGATCCACGGCTGGATCGTGTACGAGTTCGAGATCGACGCCGTCACCGGCGCCATACTCAAATGGAAAGCCGACGAGATCGATTGAGACCCACCGAGTCCGGTGACTCCCCAGACCTAGCGCCCACCCAGTGAGGAGCCCTCCAAGTGCGCCAACCGCCGAGTTTCCGGCTGCGGCTGGTGGCCAGCATCGCCGTGCTGGCGGCCCTAGGGTTGGCGGCCGCCGGCGCCATCGCCTACCTGGTGGAGTTGGGCCGGGCGGACTCACGCATGGCAGGCTCTTTGCAGCGCGCCGTCAAGTCGCTGCACCGCTACGCCGAGGAGCACCCTGATGCGACGCTGCCCTACCTGGTGGATGGCGCCGTGGCCCGGTCCCTCAACGCAGAAGACGAATGCACGCTCGGACGCGCGGGCGCAGACAGCGCCTGGACCAACGCCGGAGCCCAAACATTCTGCGCACAAGCGCTGGTAGATGAGCGCCTGATGGCGGCGCTCAACGCCGCCGCCGACGGGGCTGACCAAGCCGTGCGCGTCCAGTATCTCCACGGCGAAATTGGCGAATACGCGTTCGTGGCGGTGCCGATCATCCCCGGATCGGCTTCTGCGCCCACAACGGTCGGGGTTTACGCGGTGGTGATCGACCGTGGCGCGCAGCGGGCGGAGGTGTCGCGGTCCTACCTGGTGGGCTACCTGCCGGTGGCTCTGGGCGCTGTGGCGCTGGTGACCGCCGCCGGTTGGGCGGCCGCCGGGCGCATCCTGCGTCCCTTGCGTGAGGTCGCCGCCACCACCAGCCACATCGCGTCAGGGGCCGGCGGCCTGCCCGACATCGGGCGGCGCCTGGGCGCGGACGGCCCAGCCGAGGTCGTGGAACTCGCCCGGGCGATGAACACCATGCTGGATTCGCTCCAGGTCGCGTTCGAGTCACAACGCCAGCTGCTCGATGACGTGGGCCACGAGCTGCGCACTCCGTTGACAGTCATCCAGGGCCATTTGGAGTTGGTGGACCAAGACGACCCGGCAGACGTGGCGGCCACGCGGTCGCTGGCGTTAGACGAGTTGGCTCGGATGCGCCGCCTGACAGATTCCCTGGTCACATTGGCGGCGGCGGACGGTCCAGGGTTCGCCAAGCTGACGCCGTTGGCGCTGCGGCCCTGGCTGGAGGATCTGGCGGACAAAGCCCGTGCCTTGGGCGAGCGTCGCTGGGTCGTCACGGCCCGTGAGGACGTCTGGGTGATGGCCGATCAGCACCGCCTGACGGAGGCGATGTTGGAACTCGCCGCCAACGCTGTCAAGTACTCGCCGGCCGGCTCGACCATTATGTTCGCCGTGCGCCAGGACGGGCCCTGGGCGCGCCTAACTGTGCGCGACCAGGGCCACGGCATCGCCCCGGCGGACCACCAGCGCATCTTTGGGCGGTTCGCCCGCGCGAAAGGCGCCAGACGTGACGGCGGCGCCGGCCTGGGGTTGGCGATCGTCGCCAAGATCGCAGCGGCCCACAGCGGGCGCGTCGAGGTCAGCTCCATGCCCGGCGCCGGATCTGAGTTCGCTCTGGTCCTGCCCCGTGTTCCGGCTCCCATGGGGCCGGGCGGCGCGGGGCGCGGCGCGGGGCGCGGCGCGGCGGAACAGCCGCCACCCCAAGAGGAGGCCACCGCATGACCCACATCCTGATCGTCGAGGATGAGGAACGGATCGCCGCTTTCTTGACCAAGGGTCTGGGGGGCGCCGGTTACGCGGTGAGCTGGGCGGCTTCCGGCGCTGAGGCTTTGGCCCTCGCCCGGGCTGAGCCGCCCGATCTCGTGTTGCTCGACCTGGGGTTGGCGGACATGGACGGCATGGCGGTGCTGACGCGGCTCCGCGCGGCGGGCGCCAGCCCGCCGGTGATCATCTTGACCGCCCGCACCGGCGTCACTGACACAGTCGCCGGGTTGGAAGGCGGCGCCGACGATTACATGACCAAGCCGTTCCGGTTCGCCGAGCTTCTGGCCAGGATCCGGTTGCGTTTGCGGCCCACGAGCGATCAGGCCGCCGATGCCGACCCGCAAGTCCTCGAAGCCGCTCCGGTCCGCTTGGAGCTGGCCACGCGCCGGGCCTTCGTCGACGGCCACGAGGTGGCGTTGTCCGCGCGCGAGTTCGCGTTGGCTCAGACTCTGATGCGGCGACCGGGCCAGGTTTTCAGCCGCGGCCAGCTGCTGTCCCTGGTGTGGGGCTATGACCACGATCCGGGTTCCAACGTGGTCGACGTGTACCTCAGCTATTTGCGTAGGAAGCTGGGCGCTGAACGGATCGAGACGGTCCGCGGTTTGGGTTTCCGCTGGCGGAAACCACCGGCCTCGGAATGAGTTCAGCTTGAGCGGGTAGCGCCATCCGCTCGGCGGCGCCTGGTCCAGGGGCGTGGGGCACGGCATCGTGCGGCGGGGGGAGGGCGTCCCCGAAACTGCGGGCCCGGGGGGCGGGACGAGGCGGGCGGCGGCGTCAAGCGGGACGCGACGCTGGCATGCTTGGGGCCATGTCGATGCCACCGGGCGGCCCGATGTACCGCTCTTTCCGTCAGGATCCGTCCGTCGCGCATGCGAAACTGACGCGGGGGACGCTCAGGCGGATCGCGGCGTTCGCGCGGCCTTTTCGGGGCAAAATTGTGCTGTTCTTGCTGCTTATCGCGCTGGACGCGGCCCTCGGGGCGGCCACGCCACTGGTCTACCGGGCGATTATCGACCACGGGATCACGCCCGGGCGGGCGGGAGTGGTCGCCGGCCTGGCCGCTCTGCTGGCGGGTGTCGCCGTGGTCGCGGCTGGGCTCGGCCTGGGGGAGCGTCTACTCAGCGCGCGGATCGGCGAGGGCCTGATCTTCGACCTGCGCACCAAAGTGTTCGCCCATGTGCAACGGCTGTCGTTGGCGTTCTTCGCCCGCTCGCACACCGGGGCCCTGACGCAAAGACTGAACGGCGACGTGCTGGGCGCCCAGCGCGCGTTCACCCAGACGCTCTCCTCCGTGGTCTCGAACTCCCTGACTGTGGTGTTCGTGATCGCGACCATGCTGTCCATGTCGTGGAAGGTGACTCTGGTCTCGCTTGCGCTGCTGCCGGTGTTCGTCGCCCCGGTGCGGTGGGTGGGGCGCAAGCTGGCCGCGATCGCGCGGGAGTCGATGGAGTTGAACGCGGCGATGTCGCAGACCATGGTGGAACGGTTCTCGGTGGCTGGCGCCGCCCTGGTCAAGACCTACGGTGATCCGGCCCGCGAGGCCGCGGGCTACGCCGCTGACGCGGACGCGGTGCGCCGGATCGGCGTCAAGTCAGCGGTGTATGGGAGCGCGTTTCGGATCGGTATGACCTTGGTGGCTTCGATCGCGGTGGCTGTGGTCTACGGGTTGGGCGGCGCGCTCGCGATCCGTGGCGAGTTGACCGTTGGCGTGGTGGTGGCGCTGGTCACATTGTTGAACCGGCTTTACGGTCCGATCACGGCGTTGTCCAACGTGCAGGTCGACGTCATGACCGCGCTGGTCTCCTTCGAGCGGGTGCTCGAGGTGTTGGATCTGAAGCCGCTGGTCAATGACGCCCCGGACGCGGTGGACCTGGCCTGGGACGGCGGCGGCGGGCCCGCGATCCGCTTCGCTCACGTCTCCTTCCGCTACCCGTCCGGCGCGGAGGTGTCGCTCGCCTCGCTGGAGGGCGCGGGCCAGGACGTGGGGAGCGGCACGCGGGCGGACGGGATCGGCGAGGGGACGCCCGGGTGGACGCTCGAAGACGTGTCGTTCGAGGTGCCGCGCGGCGCGATGGTGGCCCTGGTCGGGCCGTCCGGCGCGGGCAAGTCAACTGTGTCGCTGCTGGTTTCGCGTCTCTACGACGTGACGGAGGGCGTGGTCGAGTTGGGCGGGCAGGACGTGCGCGGGTTGACGGCGCGTTCTATTCGGGAGGCCGTCGGGACGGTCACGCAGGACGCGCATTTGTTCCACGCGACGTTGCGGGAGAATTTGTTGTTCGCGCGGCACGATGCCGACGAGCCGGCCCTGTGGGAAGCCTTGCGCCGGGCGCAGGCCGGGTTTGTCGCTGACCTGCCTGACGGTTTGGACACGGTGGTGGGCGAGCGCGGCTATCGGCTCTCGGGTGGGGAGCGGCAGCGGATCGCGATAGCCCGGTTGTTGCTCAAGGCGCCTGAGATCGTTGTGTTGGACGAGGCGACCGCGCATCTTGACTCGGAGTCTGAACTCGCGGTCCAGCGCGCCTTGGCCGAGGCGTTGCGGGGCCGGACTTCGTTGGTGATAGCGCATCGGCTGTCAACTATCCGCGATGCGGATTTGATAGTGGTGTTAGACAAGGGTCGTGTCGCCGAACGCGGCGCCCACAGCCATTTGCTGGCGGAGGGTGGTTTGTACGCCAATCTGTATCGACTTCAGTTCGCGGAGTCCCGCCCCTGACCTGCGGGGCGTGCCGCGGGGCCGGACCCTCCTTCGCGTTCCGCCTTGCGAACCAACACCCTTGTCCGGTCCTACAACCTCGACCGGACCGCCGGCTGGCCCAAGGGCGGCGAGTCAACTGGGTGTGATTCGTGGGCGTGGCGTTGGTGGGTTTGGGCTGGTGGGCTTCTAGTCTGGTTGTGGGTACAATAACCAGACTGGGAGGGATCGTTGATCGTGAACCGTTTCGAGGACACCCCGGCGGGTGATCTGGAGGATCTGCGGGTTTTGACGCTGGAGCGCTTGACGCGGGTGCCGGCGTTCAGACGCGGCTCGTTGCAGCAGTTGTGGCGCAAGTGCGGCAAGCCGAACTGCCACTGCGCCGCCGAGGGCGACCCGGGCCACGGCCCGCGTTGGCAGTGGACCAGGACGGCCAGGGACGGCACCCGCGGCCAGGCGCTGCGCGCGGACCAGGCCGACGCGGTGCGCGCGGAACTGGATGCGGGCGCTCAGTTCGACCAGATCGTCGACGACCTGGTCGAGGTCAACGAGGCGATCTGTAGACAGGCGGCCGCGCCTGTCGGCGCCCGTCAGGCCCGGCCGGCCAAAAAAAGTGGGACATGAGGGCCTTGCCTGGGGAGGACGGAGTAAAGCGCCAACATCCTGGCGCAAGGCCCTCATCTGCGTCCCAGCGCCACGCCACGGGCCGCAGACCCCGATCCGCCGAAGCGCCAACCCCCGGCTCCACCCTCAAATGCGAATAGCCAGAAAGGCCACCCGGAAAAGGACCCCGGCCACAATCCGAGGCGCCTCGCCGGGTGGCCGATCCTGCCTTGCCCACGGGCGGCGTGGGGAGTACTCTCAAGTTGAAAGGTCCTAAACGGGTTCCTTTTGACGTCCTGTTGGGCGTGTTTTCTGGCGGAGCGGCCGGGGGGCTTCGCCCAAACAGTTAGGACAACCACATGAGAAGCAAGAAGTTCATGTCGTTCCTGTCGGGTTCGGG
>JAITLE010000055.1 GCA_031278075.1 Bifidobacteriaceae bacterium
CCAAGAGCACGCCGGCAGCCCCCGCCACCAGCGCGAACGCCAGCGTCAGGAGGAGCGGCCAGCAGCGCAGATCGACAAACACCCGCGTCTGGTTGGCCCAGCCCAGAGGCGAGATCCAACTCGCCCAGGCTGGTTCCCCGCGCACCGCCGCGGTGTCTCCGACCGCGCGCGCCAGGAACGCCGCGCCCAACACCGCCGCCCCAAGGCCGGCGGCGGCTCGCCCCGAGTTCGCCACTTGGGCCGCCACCGCGCCGACGCCCGTGAACGCCAGTCCCGTGCCGGCCACCGCCAGCCCGAATGCGATGCAATCGCCCTTGCCGAGCGATGGATAGGCCATGCAGCCGAACCCCAACGACAAACCGATCAGGGTCACCTCTGCCGCGGTGACAGCAAGCGCCGCCGCGAGTGGCGCCCAGCGGCCGACCGGCGCCGCGCCGACCAGTTCCAGCCGCCCGGTCTCCTCTTCGCGTCGCGTCATGTGGGTCACCAAGAGCAGCGCTGCCAGCGCCACCGTTATGTCGAGGTAGAGCAGCAGCTCGTTTGCGATCATCGCGCCCGTGGTGTAGTCGTCGAGCCCGTAACCCGGCCCGCCGAAGACCGTGCCGGTCGGGGTGGCCATGATCGCCGCGCGGGCCTGTGCGCTCGCTTTGGTCTCGAACATCCCGCCGTAGGCGCTCAGCGTCGGCGCCGTCACGCCGGGCACGGCCACGAGCCACAGCGCCAGCCGCAGGCGGTCCCGCCGCACGATGCCGTGCGCCAGCTTCCAAAAGCCCCTCACCTGGGAGGCGCGACTTTGGGCGGCCATCGCTAGCGCCTCTCAGCGGCTGGGTCGCCTGCGGCCGGGCGACCTGCGGCTGGGCGACTCGCGGTCTGGGCGCCCGCGACGCCGCCTGGGGCGCCAGTCCGCCCCCCGCGGTCGGGGTGCGAATAGTGCGACAGGAACAGTTCCTCGAGGGACGGTGGAGCGCAATTGAGGCTCTCGAGTCCCAAATCAGCCATGGCTGCCATCACCGAGTCGAGCGCGGCGCCGTCGCAAGCGAAACTGGCGCGCACGGCATCGTGCGTCAGGTCATGAACTCCCGGCAAAGCGGCGAGCGGGGCCGGTGAGGCGCGAAACTGGGCTTCGACGCGGAAACGGGTGAGGTGGCGCAGGTCGGCGAGGGCGCCGGCCTCGACGGCGCGGCCCGCGCGGATGATGGTCACGGTGTCGCAGGTCTTCTCGACCTCGGCGAGGATGTGGCTGGAAAGCAGAATTGTGGCGCCGTCGGCTTTCAGCTCGCTGAGGCACTCCGTGAAGACGGCTTCCATCAAGGGGTCGAGGCCGGCGGTCGGCTCGTCCAACAGGTACAAGTCGGCGCGGGCGGCCAACGCCGCCACCAGCGCCACCTTCTGGCGGTTGCCTTTGGAGTAAGTCCGGTTCTTGCGGGTGGGGTCGAGTTCGAAGCGATCGATCAGTTCGGCGCGCCTGGCCTGGTCGAGGCCGCCGCGCAGGGCGCCGAGATAGTCGATGGTCTCGCCGCCGGTGAGCGTGGGCCAAAGGTTCACGTCGCCGGGCACGTAGGCGAGGCGCTGGTGGAGCGCGACCGCGTCGGCCCAGGGATCGAGGCCGAGGACGGCGGCGCCGCCGGATGAACGATCGGCGCGGATCAGCCCGAGCAGCACTCGAATGGTGGTCGATTTGCCGGCGCCGTTCGGGCCTAGGAAGCCCGCGGTCGTGCCGCGGGCCACCGTCAAATCGAGGCCGTCCAGGGCTTTGACCTCGCCGAAGGTTTTCTTGAGGTCGCGCAGGGCGATGGCGTCAGTTGTCCTGGTCATTTGGGGGTTCCTGGGTGGTGGGTTCTTTGTCGGGTTCTGTGTTGGACTGCGGGCCGGAGGCGTGTGCGAGGTAGGCGTCAAGGAGCGCGGAGTTGGTGAACAAGCCGTTGGTGCAAAGCTCGAGAGTCGGCAGTGTGAGGGCGTCGAGGAAGTCGCTGACGCGCTGGGGCGCCGCTTGGCGCTGGTGCGGAGCTTGGGCCGCCTGCCACACGATGAGCGCGCCAATCCCGGAGTAGGTCAGGTAGCGGGCGAGGGCGGCGGGGTCGCGCGAGGGGCGGATGGCGCCGGCTGCGACGCCGCGCCTGAGGAGACGCTCCGACGCTTCGACCATGGTTCCGACGAATCGGCTGGCCGCGGCGCCTCCGGCGCTGACCGCGTGCAACAGGTAACCGAGCAGGTAGCCGTAGGAATCGGCGTGGGCTAGCTGGTATAGCAGGTTGGCTTCGGCCGCGTCGGGCGGCGCTGCCATCGTGGCGGCTTTGATGCCCTCCATCAACTGGCCGATCCGCTGGTCACACACATCCTTGAGTCCATCCTTCGAACCGAAATGGTGTATCACCAGAGCGGGTGAGACCTCGGCTGCCGCCGCGACGCGGCGCACCGAGACGCCGAAGCCCTCGCGTGAGAACAGCGCGATCGCGGCGTCGCGGATACGGGCGCGGGCGGTGCGGTCCGGGTCGCCGGCTGGTTCGGATTCGGGTGGGGGATGGCTCGCGGGATGTGCGGCTGAACGCATGTACAGTATGCTAAACGACCGTTCAGACCTAAGGCAAGGGGGCTCCGACTAGGGGTGGTGGGTCTTTGGGGGAAATGGCCTGCCCATGTCGGCGCCGCGACTCGGCGCGTCGCGACCCGCATCTGGCGCACTGGCCGGCGCCGCCCGGCGTCTCCACTGGTCCATGGCGCCACGCCCGCCCGGATCAGCGGGCACTGGGCCGGGGCCGCCGCGGGGCTCTGACCTGCGGAAACGCGTCCCGATGGGGTTTCGGGTCAACACGTGCGTCGCAGCGCGGGAC
>JAITLE010000091.1 GCA_031278075.1 Bifidobacteriaceae bacterium
CTCCTCAGCCAGCGAAGACGCCACTTCGTCCGCATCGCCTGGTAGTTGAACCGCCGAAAGCTGATCAGCCACAGCTCCGCGCGCGGCGTCTGGCGCGTGAGCGGCTTGAGCTGGCGCCCTGGCGGCGAAGGCCACGCCGCCGAGAGCCAATGCCGTCACCACCATCATCGTAATTTTCTTAGTCTCGACCATGACGATCCGCCTCCTTGCTGTAGCCTGCGGCCGGAGCTGGCGAACCCGCTCCCTGCCAGGATGGCGCCGATTATAGCGGAAAGCCTCCTGTGCTCAAGTCCTACCACCGCAGTGCCCAGGGCTTCAGCAAAGTCCGATGAGTTGGGTGATGGTGTCGTAGCGGTGGGCGAGGTGGCGTTGGCTTTGGGCGATGGAGGTCGCGCCGGTGGCTCTGATCAGGGCGATAGCGGTGTTCCGGATGGCTGCCATGACTCTGGGCGCGTTGCCGCGCCTTAGTTGGGAGCGGTCCTCGTCGTAAGTGACGTCGCGAACCCAGTGGATTCGGTTCTCGATGGACCAGTGTCCTTGCGCCGAGGCCGCTATTTGGGCTGGTCCGGCCCTACCCGGGCCGACCGATGTGACCATGTGGCAGGTTTCGATGCTCTCGCCTCGGGCTGTTTTGCGGCGGCGGACGACCTGGGCGACTTGCGCCACGCCGGGGAAGCGGACCCATCGGCTCGGGGTCTGGGTTTTCGCGGTCCAGGTCGAGACCCGGCCGTGGCCCTTGATCGCGGTCGTGTGGGAGTCGGCCCGGTTCCACGGGTGGGCCAGGCACGATGCGAGCAGCCCAGGCTGGCTCGCTTTGACGGTGAACAGGTAGTCCGCGCCGCGGGAGACAATCAACTCCGCGGTCTTGTCCTGGGTGTGGAGCGCGTCAAGGGTGAACACCACCCCCGACACGTCGCCTATCTGGTCGAGCAAGTCTTTGACCTTGGGGATCTCGTTGGTTTTCGCGCCGACCTCGACTGGGCCGACCACTATGCCGGTGGCGTGGTCGCAGGCAGCCAACAGCCTGGTCACCTGCCCGCCGCCGTTCTTCGCTCCCCGCAGCCCCTTTCCGTCGGCCGCCAACACCACAGGGCCGCCGCCCGGGCGGCCCGCCACCAGCGCCAACGCCCACGAGCCGAAGACTTTGTCCAACTCCTCGGCGTCGATCCTGGCCGCGGTCCGCCGCAGACAATCATACGACGGGCCGTTCAACCCGTTGCACTTCGAACTAGAAACCGGGACTTCGAACTAGAAACCGGGCGCGAACTCGGCCGCGTGCTGGGTGGCCCAGTCCCAGGCGGCCAACACCGATCTGGCTCCGGCCAACGCGGCGCACACCAGGACCGCGAGCACCGTGCCGACTTTGTGTCTGACGCCGCGCGGGTCGCGCGGGTCGGGGAACTGATCCAGCGCATCGACCAAGCGGCGGGGTGCTTGCCCGTCCGGAAGAGTCTCGAAGTAGCGGACAACGGTATCGATAGGGGAAGATGACATGGCAGCCGCCTGACCTGGGGAAGTGGACTATGACACCCCCTATCCCAGCAGGCGGCTGCCCGCTACCACAGGTCAACGCGCCGCAGGCCAGCCACCCGGCCGACGAAACAACCGGCCCCAAGCCCGCCACGAGGCTCTACGACAGCACCACCCACTTTGCTTAAGCCCTGCAGCAGTGCCGCGACCGTCACCCGTTCCCGGCCGCTGCCGCCTCCGCCGCGCGATGTCGGAGACGCGGTCAGCCGACTGTCAGCAGTGTGCCCAGGCGCTCGCCTTCGAGGGCGCGCCGCACGTTGCCGTCGCCTTCGATGCCGAAGACCACCATCGGCAACTGGTTCTCCATACACAACGAGAATGCCGCCGCGTCCACCACCCTCAGACCCAAGCCGAGCGCCTCCTGGTAGGTGATGCGGCTGATCTTGCTCGCGGTCGGGTCCACCCGCGGGTCCGCGGTGTAGACCCCGTCCACACCGTTCTTCGCCATCAAGAGCACCTGGCAGTGAGTCTCAAGCGCGCGCTGCGCGGCCACAGTGTCCGTCGAGAAGTACGGCATGCCGGCGCCCGCGCCGAAGATCACCACGCGGTCCTTCTCCATGTGCCTGATCGCGCGCAGCGGAATGTAGCTCTCCGCCACTTGCCCCATCGAGATCGCAGTCTGCACCCGGGTGGGCACGCCCGCCTGCTCACAGAAGTCCTGAAGAGCCAAGCAGTTCATCACGGTGCCGAGCATGCCCATGTAATCAGCGCGGGCGCGGTCCATGCCGCGCTCGGCGAGTTCAGCCCCGCGGAAGAAGTTCCCGCCGCCGACCACCACCGCCACCTCGACGCCGCCACCCACCGCGGCGGCGATCTGGCCGGCGATGTCCGTCACCACATCAGGATTGACGCCGAGCGCGCCACCGCCGAAGGACTCCCCCGACAGTTTCAGCATCACCCGGCGGCGCTCCGGCCGGCGGTGGGTCAGCTTGGACACGTCGTCCCCGACCGAGTCAGGCGCCTACGCGGAACCGGGCGAACCCCGTGACGGCGCCGCCCGCCTCGGCGAGGACTTGGCGCACCGTCTTCTTCGAGTCGCGGGCGAACGCCTGCTCCAGGAGCACGTTCTCTTTGAAGAAGCCCGTGAGGCGTCCTTCCACAATCCGATCGAGCGCTTTCTCGGGCTTGCCTTCCTCGATGGCCGTCTCGCGCGCGATCCGGCGTTCCGCCGCCAGGACTTCGGCCGGCACATCATCGCGGTTGAGGTAGGTCGGTGAGTAGGCGGCCACATGGAGGGCGATGTCGCGCGCCACGCCAGCCGCTTTCGCGTCGGTCGCCAGCAGCACGCCGACCTGGGGGGGGAGGTCCGGGTTGGTGCGATGGAGGTACGCCTCGACGTGCTCGCCCGCGACAACGGCGACGCGCCGCAGTTGCAGCCGCTCTCCGAGCGTGGCGGACACTTGGTCGATCTCATCTTGCACAGTGTGCTTCGCCGGCCCGATCGGGGAGCCCAAGACGAGCGCCGCGTCGGAGCTGGCGACGGCGACAGACGCTTCCAGCGCTGTGGCCGCGAGCTTCAGGAACGGGCCCGACTTCGCGACGAAGTCTGTCTCGGAGTTCAGTTCGATCATGACGCCGGTCTGACCGGCCTCGTCTTTGACGACCTGTGCTGCGACCAGCCCGTCCGAGGTGGACCGGCCTTCTCGCTTGGCCAGTCCCTGGCGGCCCTTGATCCGGATGATCTCTATAGCCTTCTCGGCGTCGCCGTCGGCCTCATCCAGGGCCCTCTTGACATCCATCATCCCGGCGCCGGTCTTCTCGCGTAGCGCCTTGATGTCTGCGGCAGTGTAATTGGCCATCGGTTTTCACTTCCTTTGGGTGGTTTCGCTGATGTGCGGTGCGGACGCCGAGCTCAGGACTCCTCGGACGCGGTGTGCTGGTCGGGCGCGGGGCCACCCTCGGCGGCCGGCGCCGACTCGGCGGGGGCCGGCTCAGCTGCGGGCTCAGGCGCGGCGGGGCTGTCGGCCGGCTCGGCCGGAGCGGGCTCCGGAGCAGCGGCGGGAGCCGGCGCGGCGGCCGGCTCGGGAGCAGCGGCAGCAGGCGGTTCGGGAACGGGCGCCGGGGCCGCTGCGGCGGGCTCAGCCGGGGCATCAGCCGGCGCCGGAGCAGCGGCGGAAGCCGCGACGGGCGCCTCTGGAGCGACAACCGGCTCGGGAGCCGGCGCGGGTGTGGGTGCGGAAGCCGTCGCAGCCGGCGCGGGGACAGCCTCGGCGGCAGCCGGCGCGGGAGTGGCGACCGGAGCCGGAGCGACAGGGGCCGGAGTGGCGGGAGCCGGCGCGGGGGCAGCAGTCGGCGCGGGGGCGGGCGCGCCAGCAGCTTCGGCCACGGTCGCGGGCAGGGGCGTCTCCGCCTCCTCGGGAGTCACAATCACGCCGCTGACCTGGCCTGCGGCCGCCGCGGCCACGTCCCCGGGACCACCGTCGGCCGGGAGAGCGCCGCGCGCCGGGGCGTCGACTTCACTCACCCGCATGGCCTCGCGGCCATCCAGCTCCGCCTCGGCTGCCGCCACAGCGCTGGTGGAAGGCACGACATCGGCGACATCCTGAGCGTCCACCTCGGTGACAAGCGGCGCGTTGAGCAACTCCTGCTCCCACTCCGCCAAGGGCTCGGCGACATCAGCCTCCTCGCCCGTCTTGTCCGACGCGGCGTGACGTTCGATCAGGCCGTCGGCGACGGCATCGGCCACCACGCGCGTGAGCAAACCGACAGCGCGAATCGCGTCGTCGTTGCCGGGAATGGGGTAATCCACCTCGTCCGGGTCGGCGTTCGTGTCGAGCACGGCGATGATCGGGATGCCGAGCTTGCGCGCCTCGTCCACGGCGAGGTGCTCCTTCTTGGTGTCCACCACCCAGACGACAGACGGGAGCTTCGCCATGGTGCGGATGCCGCCGAGCGTGCGGTGGAGCTTGTCGCGCTCGCGGCTCATCATCAAGCGTTCCTTCTTGGTGTACGCGCTGCCGGCCGCGTCCTCGAGGTTCATGTCCTCTAGCTCTTTGAGGCGGGACAAGCGCCGCGAGATGGTCTGGAAGTTGGTGAGCATGCCGCCGAGCCAACGCTGGTTGACGTAGGGCATGCCGACACGGGTCGCCTGCTCCTCGACCGCCTCCTGGGCTTGCTTCTTGGTGCCGACGAACAGCACCGAGCCTCCGCGCGCGACCGACTGGCGGACGAACTGGTAGGCGATGTCGATATGGTTCAGGGTCTGGCCCAGATCGATGATGTAGATGCCGTTGCGTTCCGTCAGGATGAATCGCTTCATCTTGGGGTTCCAGCGCCGGGTCTGATGCCCGAAGTGAACGCCGCTGTCCAGTAGCTGGCGCATGGTGACAATAGCCATGATTGGTTGTCCTCTCGGTTGTTCGCCTGGTCGGCGACGAGAGCCGCGCCAAGCGCCTAGCGCCCCCGCGGGCGGGAACCGGGTCAGCCCCGGACCGAGTCCGCCCGCACCTGGCTCGAGGGCCAGACTCGGGAGCACGCGAATTAGGCCGTCCGGCTGGGCGGCCGTGAGGCAGTCTACAGCACCGCGGGCCGCCCTCCGGCGCACACGTTGTCGATGTTCGCGTGGTGACTCGGCGCGTCGCTGCC